>CAYUVM010000105.1:0-10367 GCA_964447935.1 uncultured Cytophagia bacterium
CCATTTCCGAAGTTGCGCAATCAAGGTATGTTGCTCGCGCCGGACGGCCAGAAGATGTCGAAATCAAAAGGCAATGTCATCACGCCCGATGCGGTCGCCGAAGTGCTGGGCGTGGATGCGCTGCGCGTTTACATACTTTTTCTCGGCCCCTTCGAGGGCGAATCGAAATGGGAAGAAACCGGTATCAAAGGCGCGCTGCGTTTTATCACGCGTTTCTGGAATCTCGCCACGGAAACGGTTTCACCTGAAACCAAAACCGCCGCGAAAGCCGGAATCGATGAAAAAACGTTCCGGCGTTGGATGCATAAGACGATCAAGCGGGTGTCCAATGACATCGAAAATTTCCAGTTCAATACTGCCGTCGCCGGATTGATGGAGTATATTAATTTTCTCTACGAATGCCGCAGCGAAAACGGCGCGATTGCGGTGTCGATGGACTTGTGGCGCAAAGGCATCGAAACTTTCACGCGCCTCATTTCTCCCATCACCCCATTTATTGCCGAAGAAATCTGGCAAGAAGTGTTGGGCAACAAAGGCAAATCTGTGCATCAACAGCAGTGGCTCGCCTACGACGAACGCGAAATTGCCGAAGATCAAATCACCGTCGTCGTGCAAGTGAACGGCAAACTGCGTGATCAAATTATCGTGCCGGTTGATATTGACGAGGCGTCGTTGCAGCAACTCGCGCTCGCCAGTGAACGCGCGCAGAAATTTATAGAAGGCAAAACCGTGCAACGCGTCATCCTCGTACCGCAGAAGCTGGTGAATATCGTTGTGAAGTGATATAGCTAAGTAGAATTTAAAAAAATTTTGACAAACCACTTTACAAAAATTCCGTTTTTATTGAATTTTCAAACCTCTTTTGTAAAGAGACTTTTTATACTCTACTTAGCTCTTATACAACAGCACAACAAAACTACAATTCAAGATAAGGCAGATGGAAATTAACAAAGTAATTCTTGAAACCATCAACAAATTGCGCACCCATCCAAAGCCCAATTTTGTTAAAAATCCAATGGATGCTATTCCAAGAGATAGTCTTGAAAGTTTTGTTAACAGACTGAAACTTGACAAAGCATTAATTTACATATGCACCTCACATGGAAAGAAAGACTTGATAAAAACGATCCACAGACATGGATCACTAACAACTCCATATTCGGAAAAAGATAAAATGGGTGAGAGCATTCCAGAAAAATATATTTTTAACTCCCCAATATATTGTAGCAATAAATTTAAAAAGAAACCAGAACACATTTTAGTAGCAGCAATAGAGTTCATCAAAACATCTCCTTTCTCGAACGAGGAAATAGATGCACTTAAACAGATATCGACTTTTATTGGCGATTACATCTATGAAGCTTTTGAATCAACTCGTTCTCGCAAATGCGAAATAGCAGAACAGAAAATTGATATTTTTATATCAAAGGTAGTTCCAACTGGAGCTGAAGATAGTGATTATATCTCTGATGAAATACCAGTAAGTCAACAAAACAATTACTATACATTTGAAGAGTTGCAACCAGGAACGGTTATAGCAACTATTCAAAAAATGGTCCACAGCGCAGTAAGACCTTACGCATCTTATTTTGTTATATTAGATGACGGAAAAATTGCAATTGATTATGTACAAAATTCAAAAGCCCGTTATCCTAGTTTTACAATTTCCCCACCTTTTTTTATTTTGGATTCTAAACTTTTGCAATCATGCTTTGAAAAAAACACTTTTTGTTTGTTTGATATAGAAACTTTGGAAATAAGTAAAATACTTCAAAAGTATGGCGAATCAAAAGGTACTGAAGAGTGGGTTTATATTATTTCTGTAATAAAAGATGGCAAATTACCAATAGCTGCGTGGATTTATCAATTCGACAAAAATTCGCTTTTTTTTCAAACTACTTATGAAAAATTGATCAACCATGCAACTTTAAAATCAATCAAATACGCTATATATCTTTATCAGCGAAGGACCAAAAAATTGATAGTAAATCCTTGTTTCCATTATCGAGATACTCGGCCTGACAGTAAAAAAGTATTTGTTCTTATGCCCTTCAAACTTGGTTGGTCAGACAGAGTATGGACGCGAATGATCAAGCCAATCGTGGAAGAAATGGGCCTCCATGCCATTCGCGCGGATGATCTTTATGATAAAGATATAATGGAGGGTATCTGGAAAAGTATCCTTACAAGTAAAGTTATAATCGCCGATATTTCAGAGAGAAATCCGAATGTATTCTATGAGCTTGGTATTGCCCACACAATTGGTAAGCAAGTTATTCTCTTAACGCAAAGTGAAAAAGATATTCCATTTGATCTCAATAGGTATCGGCATATTATTTATGAAGACAATTTAGATGGTTTCGAGAAACTAAAAAAAGAGTTAGCCGCGTCGTTGAAAGAAATTCTTCAAGAGTAGATAAACAATGCACCGAAGAATCAAATTCAACCAGGATACAAAAACCTTTGCTGATGTGTGTATTTAGAGCGTCTGGCAATTACGTGAAACCGGTTGTCAGTATTTCACCCAATCCAAAATCCATCTCAATTCAATCAGACGGCTAGTTAAGACAGTAGTGCAATCTTTATAAAGAGCCCATGCGCATCGGTTTCGGATACGACATCCATCCTCTCGTCGCCGGCCGGAAAATGATTCTCGGCGGTGTCGAAATTAAACACGAAGTCGGCCTTGCGGGCCACTCCGATGCCGACGTTCTTTGCCACGCCATCGGCGATGCCCTACTGGGCGCGGCGAACCTTGGTGATCTCGGCAAACATTTTCCCGACACCAATGCCAAATTTGCCAATGTCAGCAGCCTGCTGCTGTTGAAAGATATTGCCCGGCTGTTGCAAGAACAAAACTACGCTGTAGTCAACATCGACTCCACGCTGGTTTTGGAAGCGCCGAAAATTATGCCGCATGCCGAGCAAATGCGCGCCAACATCAGTGAGGCCTTGGGCATTACGCCGGCGCAGGTTTCCATCAAAGCCACGACGTCGGAGAAATTGGGTTTCGTTGGCCGTAAAGAAGGCGCCACCGCCTTTGCGGTAGCGCTGTTGAATCGCGAAAACTCGTTGTAACTTAAAATAGATTGTTGAGAAACTTCATGCATTCCTCACCTCGCGTCCGTTTCGCCCCCAGCCCGACGGGGCAATTGCATATCGGCAATGCGCGCACGGCCATTCTAAATTGGTTGTGTGCGAAACATAGCGGTGGCACGTTTATTTTGCGGGTCGAAGATACCGACATGGAACGTTCCACCAAGGCCTCCGAAGCTTCAATCTTTCAAGATTTGCGCTGGCTCGGATTGAATTGGGACGAAGGCCCGGATGTCGGCGGCAATTTTGGCCCTTATCGCCAATCTGAGCGGCTCGGCATTTACCATCAACATGCCGAGCAGCTCATTGGCAACGGCCACGCGTATCATTGCTATTGCACACCTGCGGAGCTGGAAGCACGCCGCGAAGCGGCGATGAAAGCCGGACACCCCCCCGGCTATGATCGGCGTTGCAAAAATCTTTCACCCGCTGAACGCGCCGCCAAAGTGCAGGCCGGCCTCAAGCCCGTCGTGCGCTTCGTCATGCCGGATCGCAATGTTACTTTTGTCGATCTGGCCAAAGGTGAAATTACTTTTCCGCCCGACGCAATCGGTGATTTTGTGATTCTGCGTTCGGACGGTGTGCCGACTTACAACTACGCCGCAGTGGTCGATGATCATCTCATGCAAATCACCCACGTCATTCGCGGTGATGATCACGTCGTGAATACGCCGAAGCAAATGATGCTTTACGAAGCATTCGGCTGGACGCTGCCGGAGTTTTGCCATATTCCGATGATTCTCGGCCCGGATCGTGAACGCCTCTCGAAGCGGCACGGCGCGACTTCGGTCGCCGATTATGCGACGAAAGGTTATTTGCCGGAGGCGCTCGTTAATTTTCTGAGCCTGTTGAGTTGGTCGTCCGCCACCGGCGAGGAAGTGCTCTCGCGCGAGCGGTTGGTAAAAGAGTTTAGCTTCGGTCGTCTCTCCTCCTCTGCGGCCATTTTCGATGTCGTCAAATTGAATTGGATGAATGGCGCTTACATTCGCAATCTCAGTCCTGAGGAATTAACCGGCGCCTGCTTGCCGTATTTGCAAAAGGCCGGTTATGCTTTGCCGGATCATGACACGTTGCAGAAAATGATTCGCCTCGTGCGCGACAACCTGGAATATCTCAGCCAGATTTCCGAGAAGCTCGCTTTCTTTTTTGTCGATGCCATTCACATCACCGACGGCGCGGCGATTGGCATGAGCCAAACCGAAGCCGCCGGAAAAATTTACTGGTCGTTTCTGCGCCAACTCGATAAATACGACACGTTCAACGGCGAAGCGTTTCGCCAAATCATGAAAACCGTCAACAAAGAAACCGGGGTGATGGGCCGTGATCTGTGGATGCCGATTCGCATTGCCCTCACCGGCGACATGCACGGCCCGGATCTGGCGGCGATCGTCGAAATTTTCGGCAAAGAAAAATGCCGCCGGTTTGTGCAAAAATTGGTTGAATAGCTCGCTCGTAGTAACGCCTTATGAGATTTGACAATCAAAATCGGTAATAACTTGTAGTCCTGTCCCCTTGTGGGGCATTGTTGCTGCCGCGAATTTCGTGACTTCGACAGCCGCCCACAAGGCAATGCCCGCAGGGGGCGGGGACTACGAAAGATTACCGAACTTGAATACCAAAGTTCATCAGGCGTACATGCCGCCGAAAAACAACTTTCGGATTTTTTGAATTAGCTGCATATCAAAAACTTTTTCTATTTGCTAATGACAAGTCGCTTTCATCAGTTTTTTAAAACGCCACGTCCTCTCCTCGGCATGTTGCATCTGCCGCCGTTGCCCGGCAGCCCGAGTTACGCCGGCAACATGCAAAACGTCATCGCCGCCGCTTTGCACGACGCGAAAATTTTAAGCGAGGCCCGCTTTGCCGGATTGATCATTGAAAATTTGGGCGATGCGCCGTATTATCCCGATCACGTGCCCGCCGAAACCGTGGCCGCGATGAGTGTCGTCGCCGCGCATGTTGGCCGGCAAACCAAACTTCCGGTGGGCGTGAATGTTTTGCGCAACGATGCACAGAGTGCGATGGCCATTGCCGCGGCGGCTGACCTGCAATTCATCCGCGTCAACATTCTCATCGGCACAAGTGTCACGGATCAGGGTGTCATTAGCGGACAGGCGCATCTGCTCAGCCGCATGTGCCAGCGTTTGCGCGCCGAGAATGTTTTAATCTTTGCCGACATTCGCGTGAAACACGCCGCCCCGCTCGTCGACCGCGAGTTGGCGCAAGAAATCGACGATCTGTTCGAGCGCGCACTGGCCGATGCCATCATCGTCAGCGGCACCGGCAGCGGCAAACCTGTTGACGCCAACTTTCTGCGCGAAGTTAAAAAACTTTCCGGAAATCGGCCCGTGTTGATTGGCAGCGGGTTGAATTTGGAAAATGCCAAAGAATTGCTCGCCATAGCGGATGGGGCAATTGTGGGAAGTTCGATTAAGGTTGATGGGAAGATTCATAACCGTGTGGATCAAGAACATGCACAACAAATAATACAAAAAGTGACAGCATTGCACTGATATGAAAAATAATTTGACAAATTCAAAAATTGTCTTTATGATATGATGATCACCAAGGCAATTAAATTTTCAGACAAACCAAAACCGGATCGTATGACTCAGGCAAACCTTCAATACATCTCGGATGAGAACGGCGCACCAACTGCCGTCATTGTGCCAATCGCGCTTTGGCGTGAAATTGCCTCCGAAAAAGAAACTGCTTATTTGCTCAAAAGCAAGCGCATGAAAAAACGCCTTCTTGAAGCGAAGAATCGCCGCCAGGGGATACCTTTCGATGAAGCCCGCCAAAAGCTTGGAATTTGATCCCGCCGGATTTGAGGATCTGGCTTGGTGGGTGGAAACGGACCGCAAGAAAGCCGTCCGCCTGCTCAAGTTAATCAAAGAAATTCAGCGCGATCCATTTCAAGGAATCGGCAAGCCTGAACCTTTGAAACACGATTTGGCCGGTTGTTGGGCGCGCCGGATTGATGAAGAACACCGCCTTGTTTATCAGGTTTTGGAAAACAAAATCAGAATCTTAGCCTGCAGGTATCATTACTAATGCCCCTCAAACTCTACAACACCCTCACGCGCCAAAAAGAAGAGTTCGTTCCCGTCACGCCCGGTCGCGTGGGATTTTATCTCTGCGGACCGACGGTGTATGATTATTTTCACATCGGCAACGCGCGGCCATTCGTCGTGTTCGACGTGTTTCGCCGCTATTTGCGCTATCGCGGCTATCAAGTGCGCTTTGTGATGAATCTCACCGACATTGATGACAAAATCATCAAACGCGCCAATGAGTTGGGCGTCTCCTCGCAGGAGATTGCGCAAAAATATACGAATGCATTCTTTGAAGACATTCAAAAACTCGGCGTGCAGCCGGCGGATGTTTATCCCAAAGCTACCGAGCATATTACTGACATCATTCATCTTGTCGAAGCACTGATCAAAAATGGCACGGCGTACGTTGTTGATGGTGATGTTTATTACGACGTGAGCAAATTTGCGGAATACGCCAAACTTTCCGGCAAAAAATTGGATGAATTGCGCGCCGGTGAGCGGGTGGCGGTGGACGAACGCAAAGACGATCCGCTCGATTTCGCGCTGTGGAAAGCTGCGAAGCCCGGCGAACCGTGGTGGGAAAGTCCGTGGGGTAAAGGCCGGCCCGGCTGGCACGCGGAGTGCTCGGTGATGTCGATGAAATATCTCGGCGCGAGCATCGATATTCACGCCGGCGGTATCGATCTCATTTTTCCGCACCACGAAAACGAGATTGCCCAAAGCGAGGCGATGACCCACCAGCCGTTTGTAAAATATTGGATTCACAACGGTTTTCTCGACATCGACGGCGAAAAAATGTCGAAATCGCTGGGCAATTTCAAAACCGCGCGCGACGTGATGGAAAAATTTTCGACGACGGCGATTCGAGTTTTCTTTTTGATGAAGCATTATCGCGGCCCGATTAGTTTTTCGCCGGAGCCGCTGCAACATGCCGTGAAAACCGCAGAACGTCTGAATATTGCCTACACGCTATTGCGCCGGCGACTCGAAAATGCCGAGAGTAAAGCCTCGGCTAATCGCCCCGCCCTCGCCGGCGAGGCGCAAAGTTTTGCCGATCTCATCTCGAAATCGCGCGAGAATTTCATTGCGGCGATGGATGACGATTTTAACACGCCGGAAGCGATGGCGGTGATTTTTGATTTCATTCGAGAAACAAATCGTTGGGCGGAACGTGCCAGCCTCTCGCCCGCCGAACTCGTGGTGTTAGCCGACGCGAAAAATCTTTTGGATGAATGGAACAGCTTTCTCGGCGTCGTTGAAACTCGCATGAGCGGCGTCGATCAAAGCCGTGTCGATGGCATCATGAAAATTCTTTTGGACCTGCGTCAGCAAGCGCGCGCTGAGAAAAATTTCAAACTCGGCGATGAGATTCGCAATCGTCTGAAAGATGCGGGGGTCATCATCGAAGATAGTCCGCAGGGCAGCCGCTGGCGGTGGGAATAGATGCGGGGAAAACATTACTTAATAAAATAAATCCCGTCGAGATATTCTAAAAAATTTCGACGGGATTTTTATTTCCAAACAAACTTACAAACTGAGGGTTTGGGCGCCTTGCCAACTTTCATGTGGCGCGAGCTGCACGGGCGTGCCAATCGTGGCCGCTTCGATGCACACAAATCGCCGATAACCCTCAGTTTCCAAATCGGCCAATGCAGCGCCGTTGGTGGCGCCGGGATTCCACACCACGGCATCGCGAAACCCTGTTGCGTGTATATTCATGGCGCGATTTCCTTCGCGCAAAATCAAATGTGGCGGTGGGTTGAAATAAATGCGATTCACTTCGTCATTAAATTTGACCACCGTCGCAGTTTCAATTTCATCCTTTCCGGTGACTTGATCGTGATAGCGAACGCCGTTAAGATTTTCGATCCCTGCTTGGCCAACCTCTTTCACACGAAAATACGTGTGCAACGCAGCCGTGAAAGAGAATGGCTGTTTGTCGGTATTCGTGACGGTAAAACGCATCTCTAAACGATTACCTCCGAGAATCACCACAAACTCAGCGAGAAACGAAAACGGCCAAATTTTCCGCGTAGCGTCCGAATCGCGCAGCCGAAAGGTTGCGGCGACCGCATTGTTTGCGACTGTTTTCGCGCCGACAAACTCCCACGCCGACACGCGCGCAAAGCCATGCCGCATAAACGAGCCGCGATTCGAAAATTGTGGAAAGATAATCGGCACACCGCCGCGGATGGCTGCACCCTCGCGAAATTCAGATTTCCGGCTCAAAAATAATTGCTCATCGCTTCTTGCCGGAATCCACGACGCGAGATGCGCGCCGTGAAGATAAATTTCTGCGCGGGCATAGTCAGGGGAGGTTAAAATAACTTTTGTTAAATCTTCAGAAGTAAGAATGAGTTCAGAAATAGCTGGCATGGTCAATTTTAAAATACTACTGCAACCACTTGTTTAAATTCTCCGCGACAAACGCATCGTCGTGCAAATGCGGATAGGCTTGATACACGCGATCAATCTCTTCCATTTGCCCCGGCGACAAATTTTCCGCGGGGTTCAGCGTCCACCGTCCCGCCAGCAAGCCCTGCCGTCGCAGCACTTCATGCAATCCGGCAATACAGCCAGCGAAGTTATGTTGCGGATCAAAAAACGCCGCATTTGCATCGGTGATTTGCTGCGCGCGTGTGAGCAATTCATTGGGAATTGGCTTGTCATGATCAACGAGATGGTGAACTTCATTGAGCAGGGCAACAGCCGGCTTCGTCCAAACCGCCCAATGCCCCAACAAGCCGCCGACGATGCGTTTCGTTTTGCCATTTTTCCCAAAAGAAAATTTCGTCAGCAAATCCACCACAATATTATCGTCATTCCCGGTGTATAGCGTAATCTCCTCAGCGCGCCCGGACTCCACCACAGCGCGAACAACATCGAGCGTTTGGTAGCGATTGAACGGCGCCATTTTGATGGCGAGTAAGTTTTCAATCTCCGCCACTTCACGCCAAAATTTATAATCGAGGACTCTCCCGCCCACGGCTGGTTGCAAATAAAATCCCATCAGCGGCATCACTTCGGCAATCGCGCGCAAATGCGCGATTAACTCGGCGTGACTCGCCTGCCGCAGCGCGCCGAGACTCACGAGGCCCAAATGATAACCCTGTTCAACCGCAAAACGCGCCTCCGCCACCGCTTGTGCAGTCGGCCCCACAATGCCGGCGATTTTGACGATCGCGTTTCCCGTTTGCGCGACAAATTCATCCATCATTTCCGCGGCTAAACTAAGAACCGGTTGATAGAGGCCAAACTTCGGGTCACGAATTTCAAACTGGGTCGTATGAACCCCGACGGCAATTCCACCGGCGCCAGCGGCGCAATAATATCGCGTCAACGCGCGTTGGTATTTTTCATCTAATTTGCGATTGGCGTTTAATGCCAACGGATGGGCGGGAATAACCAAACCGCGATGGAGTGCGGTAACAATGGGTAGCGGCGGCAAAGGTAACATTAATTTTGAAAGGGTTTTTAAAAGTAAAATTATGACGCAATGTGCTATACAGAAAATCAAAACTATCTTCAAAAAAGAATGCTCGCAATAAAATCCTCAAAAATAAAGGGAAATATGCTTATTTCGAGCCAAACAATATTACGCAATGCGTCAAAATTGTCTTGACTTTTATGACGCGATGTGTTATATTCAACCAACTTGATTCATCTGAGCAGAAAATTTTACAACAAAAAACAACCAATGTCAAGCCGGAATTTTGCAATGCACGGCGCTGAAAACACTTGCATCTCATAAGTGGTTTTTTATCTTAAAAACGATAATTTCAATAAGAATAAATTAAAATTTTCCAGTTGAAAGGATGGGAAAAATGAACGACGTCGTCATCGTCGACGGCCTGCGGACGCCTTACATCAAAGCTGGAACGCTGTTCAAATCGCTGCCGGCGCAGGAGCTTGGCCGCCTCGTGGTTGCGGAATTGTTGGAGCGTACGGGCATTGATCGCAACTTGATCGACGAAGTGGTGATCGGCAACATTGCGCAACCCCCCGAGGCAACCAACATCGCGCGCGTGATCGCGCTGAAGAGTGGCATTCCGCGCCACGTGCCTGCGGTGACGGTGGCACGCAATTGCGCCTCCGGCATCGAGTCGATTGCGAACGCGCATTTGAAAATTGCCACGGGCATGGCGGAAGTCATCGTTGCGGGCGGCGTCGAATCGATGAGCAACATTCCCATTCTCTACCCGCCGGAATATGCCG
>CAYUVM010000106.1:0-10359 GCA_964447935.1 uncultured Cytophagia bacterium
ATCTCACTGGAGGGTATTGCCGTCGCTTCATTCGTGTACGTCGAAGTACCGCCGTCGTTGAACGCGCGCACGCGATATATGTACGCTGCGTCTTTCGTCACTTGATTATCAGCATAACTGACGATGTTGGCGCCGACGCCGGCAATTTCGGTATAAACGGTGTCGCTCATCAACTTGCGTTCAATCTTGAAGCCGCTCTCATTGTGGGATAAATCCTGCCAGAGCAAGTTGATCCTCGTGCTACCGCCGTTGATGGCGCTCAACCCTTCCGGCGGCACTGGCGGCGCGATCAATGTCAGGTTATTGGCTTCGTTGGAATACTGCGAATAACCGCCGGTGTTGAAGCCACGCACGCGATAATAGTAACGCGTTTCCGCCACCAGCCCGGTGTCGATAAATGTAGAGATGTTGGCATTAACAATGCCGGTTTCCTTGTAAGCGGAATCGGCGATAAGCTTGCGCTCGATCACAAAGCCGATTTCGTTGTTCGAGCTATCGGTCCAGGCCAATTCCAAGCGCAGATTGGGCAAGCGCTTGACGCTTAAGGCCCGTGGCCGGATCGGCGCATTGGGCAGCGTGGCGACGGGCGCTTCGTTGGAATAAGCCGAAAGGCCGCCGAAATTGAACGCGCGCACCCGATAGTAATAAACCGTATTCGGCGTCAAGTTGGAATCCGCGTAGGTTCTCACATTCGTGCCAACGAAACCGATTTCGACAAATTCAGTTTCAAAAAGGCGGCGTTCGATGCGGAAACCGCTTTCGTTATTGGAACTGTCCGTCCACGCGATATACAGACGGCGATTACTCAATGAGCCGCCGGTTAAACTGCCCGGCGAAACCGGCAATGTCATACTCTTGGCTTCATTGCTATAATTCGACAGGCCGCCGGCATTAAGCCCCCGCACCCGATAAAAGTATTCTTTGTTTCCAACCAAGTTGGAGTCAAAAAATTCCGTAACCCCTGCACCGACCGAAGCGACCTGGACGAATTTACCGCCCGCGCCGATTTTGCGTTCAATCTGAAAGCCGTTTTCATTGTCGGACAGATCTTTCCACTTCAACTTGATCTGCAAATGGCTTATGGCTGTCGCCACCAGACTATCCGGCTTTACCGGCGGATTGGGTAAGGTAGTTGCGCTTACTTCGTTGGAGTAACTTGAATTGCCGCCGGCATTGAAAGCGTAAACCCGATAGTAGTATGGCGTCAAAGCCACCAGTCCCGTATCGGTTATCGTGATGACATTCGCGTTAACGGCCGCCACGACGGCATAAGTGCCCGCGGCCGTAGCGCGGCGTTCGAGCCTGAAACTGCTTTCGTTAATGGAATTATCCGACCACGTAAGTTTAATCTGCCGATTGCTCACCGAATTAATCGTCAGGTTAGTCGGTGGCAGCGGCACATTGGGCAATGTCGTGACATTCACTTCATTGGCGTAAGCCGAGCTGCCGCCGGCATTATAAGCCCGGATACGATAGAAGTATAGAGTTTTGCCGGTCACCGTCGAATCGACAAAACGTTTTATATTTGCAGTAGCCAAGCCGATTTCTTCATACACGCCTGTCCCACCTTGCGGACTTTTACGCTCAATCTGAAAACCGGATTCATTATTCGAATTATCCGTCCACGTCAGATTCACCCGGCGCGCGCTTGCAACGGTGGCGGCCAAATCACTTGGCGCTGCCGGAACATTGGGCAGCGTCTTGGTGCTGGTTTCATTGCTATAGTTCGAATTACCGCCGGAGTTAAAAGCGCGAATGCGGTAAAAATAACTGCTATTTACGGCCAAACTTGAATCGATAAAAATTTTTACATTGGCGCCAATCGTTGTATGCAGGGCATATGTTCCGGTGGCTTCGGTTTTGCGATCGATCTGGAAACCGGCTTCGTTGGCCGAATTGTCCAGCCAGGTGAGTTTGATTTTCGTATTGCTCATTGCTGCCGCGAGTAGATTGGTCGGCTTGCCTGGCGGATCGAGCAACGTTTTGGCCTTGGCTTCATTGGAATAGCCGGAATGGCCGCCGGTGTTGTAAGCCCGCACCCGGTAAAAATATTCTATGCCACCAATCAAACTCGAATCGACCAGACTCTTCGCATTTGCGCCCAAAGTCGCAATGGTCACATACACGTCGCTGCTATCGGCTTTGCGATCGATTTGGAAACCGATTTCATTGTTGGCGCTATCGGCCCAGGCCAATCGAATTTTGCTATTGCTCACCGTCGTGGCCGTCAAATTTCTCGCCGCCGCCGGCGGGCGAGTCAGCGTGGTAGCCCCGGCTTCATTCGAATAACTGGAAGGGCCACCCGGATTAACCGCGTAAACGCGATAGAAGTATTGGGTAAACGGTTGCAGATTGACATCGGAATGATTTACGGCATTTTTGCCGATGGTGGCAATCTGCACATACGCCCCCGTCTTGCCAATCTTCCGCTCGATTTTAAAACTGTCTTCACTGCTTGAAGTGTCCAGCCACTCGAGATCGATTTGCAAATTGATCCTCGTGGTGGCAACCAAATCGCGCGGCGCCGTCGGCGGTTTGGCCGGCATGAGAACTTCGGCAACGTTGGAATAAGCGGAGAGGTTTCCACGGTTGAAAGCCCGGACGCGATAAAAATAGCGCGTATTCGAGATCAAATCAATATTCGAATAACTTCTTACATTCGCGCCGGTGGCGGCTATTTCCACAAAAGTGCCCAACTGGGTCCGGCGCTCGATTTTAAAACCACTTTCGTTATTCGAGCTATCCGCCCACGTGAGATCAACTTGACTGCTGCTCATCGCTTTGGCCGTCAAATTCACCGGCGGCGCGGGGGGAATGGGCAAAGTCGCCGCGCTCACTTCATTCGACGGAATGGACTGGCCGCCGGCGTTGTAAGCACGAATCCGATAAAAATACTCGGTGTCTTGCTTCAGGCCGGTGTCTTGATAACTCGTGGCATTGGCGCCAACCGAATCGATTTGAGCATAAACACCGTCGGCGGTTTTACGCTCAATTTTACAGCCGACTTGGTTGCCGGCGCTGTCTGCCCACGCCAGGTTGATTTGGGTTTGGCTGATCACTGTTGCCTTCAATCGTGCGGGCGGGGCCGGCACATTGGGCAACGTCACCGTGTTTACCTCATTGGAATAAGCAGAGTGGCCGCCGCCATTATAAGCGCGGACGCGGTAAAAATAAAGCGTGTTCGGCGTAAGGCCGGTATCAGAATATTTGGTTGCATTGGCGCCCAGCGCCACGATTAACTTATATTTGCCGGCGGTGCCCACCCGCCGTTCGATTTTAAAACTGTCTTCGTCAGCCGAGTTATCCTGCCAAATCAGGTCAATCTGCTTATTGCTCACTGTCGTCGCGGCCAATTCCGCCGGGTTTACGGGTGGATTGGGCCATGTCGTCGCGAAGACTTCATTACTATTGCCCGAATAGCCGCCAGCATTAAAAGCCTGAACGCGATAAAAATAAGTGGTGAGTGCTGTAAGATTATTGTCAGAATAACTCGTGACGTTCGGGCCGACTTTCGCCACTTCCACATACGCGTCCGTCGCCAAAATTTTGCGTTCGATCCGAAAACCGGCTTCGTTGCCAGCTTTGTCTTGCCAGGCAAGATTGATTTGTGTGTTACTCATCGCCGTTGCGGCCAACTGGTTCGGCGCAACCGGCGGATTCGGCAACGTCAGCGCATTGGCTTCATTAGAATAATTCGAATGGCCGCCACGATTATAAGTACGGATTCGATAAAAATAAGACGAATTCGCCGCCAGCGTTGTATCCGCATAGCTCTTGGTATTGGCCCGGAGCATCGCAATTTGCTTGTACACGCCCGCCGGGCCTCCCGGCTTGCGCTCGATCTTAAAGCTGTCTTCGTCGGTTGAATTATCCTGCCATGCCAAATCAATTTGCCGATTACTCACCGGTGTCGCGGTCAACTGCGTCGGCGTGCCGGGTAAATTGGGCAATGTTGCTGTATTCGCATCATTAGAATAATCCGAAGGGCCGCCGGCATTAACTGCGCGGACGCGATAGAAATACATCGTGTTGGCTGCCAATCCCTTATCCGAATAACCCGTTTCGTTGGCGCTGACTTTTGCTACTTCTGTATATGCCTGCGGAGCGCCGGTCAATCCAGCTTGTGCCAAACTGCGCTCAATTTTGAAGCTATCTTCGTTGGCGGCGTTATCCTGCCACTTCAAATCGATCTGCGTGTTACTGATTGTCGTGGCGATCAAATTCGACGGCGCGCCCGGCCGGTTCGGCAGCGTCGCAGCATTGGCTTCGTTGGAATAGCCGGAATTGCCGCCACGATTATAAGCGCGCACGCGATAGAAATACATGGTGTTCGGCGTCAAAGCCGTATCAGCAAAACTCTTGGCGTTGGCCCGAAGCAAAGCGATCTGTTTATATGGATTCTCTGCCGAACCGCCCAGCTTACGCTCAACTTTAAAAGTATCTTCGTTGGTTGAATTATCCTGCCAAGCCAGATTGATTCGTCGGTTACTAACCGTCGTCGCCGTCAATTGGTTCGGGGCTGCCGGCAGATTAGGCAAAGTCGTGGCGCTGGCTTCATTCGTATAATCCGAATGCCCGCCGGCGTTAAAGGCCCGCACGCGATAGAGAAATTTCGTATTCGCGCTGACGCTATTATCGACATAACTCGTCACGTTCGGACCAACCTTCGCCACTTCTACATAAGTCTGCGGCGAACCTGCCGGTGGTGAGCTTGCCAAACCACGCTCAATCTTGAAGCCGTCCTCGTTCGTGGCATTATCCTGCCAGGCCAAATCAATGCGCTTGTTGCTCACCGTCTTCGCCGTCAAATTCGCCGCAGCGGCGGGCCGGTTGGGCAGCGTTGTAGCATTGGCTTCATTCGAATAATCCGAATGGCCGCCGCGATTAACCGCACGGATGCGATAAAAATACGGCGTGTTCACCGCCAGCGCCGTATCCGCAAAACTCTTGGCGTTGGCGCCCAGCACGGCAATCTGCGTAAACGCGCTTGCGGCTTCCAGCTTCCGTTCAAGCTTGAAGCTGTCTTCATCGGTGGAATTATCCTGCCAGGTCAAATTGATTTGCGTATTGCTCACCGTTGTCGCCGTCAACAAGGTCGGCGTGCCGGGTAAATTGGGCAACGTCGAGGCCTGGGCTTCGTTAGAATAATTCGAGTGGCCGCCGCGATTCGAGGCGCGCACGCGATAGAAATACATCGTGTTCGCCGCTAAACCGTTATCGGAATAACTCGTTACATTCGGGCCGACTTTCGTGACTTCAACATAGGCGTCGGCGTCTCTCATTTTACGCTCAATTTTGAAACTGTCTTCGTTGCTGGCATTGTCTTCCCAGGCAAGGTCGATGCGCATATTGCTCACTGTCTTCGCCGTCAAATTCGTCGGCACGGCCGGCCGGTTCGGCAGCGTCGCGGCATTCGCTTCATTCGAATATTGCGAGTTGCCGCCGCGATTAGCCGCGCGGACCCGATAAAAATAGGCCGTGTTCGGCGCCAAAGCCGTATCGGCAAAACTATTCGCATTGGCGCGCAGTAGGGCGATTTGTTTGAAGGCGCCAGCCGCTGAACCCGCCTGTGGTGAACTTGCCAAACCACGCTCAATCTTGAAACTATCTTCGTTAGCTGCATTGTCTTGCCAGGCCAAATCGATTCGTCTATTGCTAACCGTCGTCGCGGTCAATTGCGTTGGCGCCGCCGGTAAATTCGGCAGAGTCGTGGCGTTGGCTTCATTCGTGTATTCCGAATGCCCGCCGGCATTAAAAGCCCGCACGCGATAAAAAAACGTCGCGTTCGCGCTGATGCCGTTGTCGATATAGCTCGTGACGTTCGGGCCGACTTTTGCCACTTCCGCGAAGGCCTCCGTCGCCTTCATCTTCCGCTCGATCTTGAAGCCGTCTTCATTCGTCGCATTGTCTTGCCAGGCCAGATCAATGCGTTTGTTGCTCACCGTCTGCGCCGTCAAATTCGCCGCCGCCGCGGGCCGATTCGGCAGCGTTGCGGCATTTGCTTCATTTGAATAATCCGAATGGCCGCCGCGGTTGGAAGCGCGGACGCGGTAGAAATACGGCGTGTTCGCCACCAAAGCTGTATCCGCAAAACTCTTCGCGTCGGCCCTGAGCACGGCAATGATAGCAAATGTGCCGCTGGCTCCCAGCCTTCGTTCGAGCTTGAAACTATCTTCATTGGCTGCATTGTCTTGCCAGGCCAGATCGATTCGCCTATTGCTCACCGTCGTCGCCGTCAATTGATTCGGCGCGGCCGGCGGGTTGGGCAGCGTCGTGGCACTCGCTTCGTTCGAATAACTCGAAAATCCGCCGGTGTTGAGCGCGCGAACGCGGTAAAAATATGTGGTGTTGACGGTCAGGTTACTATCGGCGTAGCTGCTGGTGTTCGCCGCCACCGTCGCAATCTTCGTATAAGCCGCTGCCGAATTTAACCGGCGTTCGATCTCAAAAACCACCTCATTGTTCGAGCTGTCGGTCCACGCCAGATTGATCCGTGTGGAGTTCACTGTATTTGCGGTCAACTTTCTCGGCGTTGCCGGAGCCAGCGGCAGCGTCACAGCGCGCGCTTCATTGGAATAAGCGGAAAAACCGCCGCGGTTGTAAGCGCGCAACCGATAAAAATAAGGCGAATTCGGGGCAACGCTGCTATCGGCAAAACTCTTTACGTTAGCGCCGACGCCGCTAATGATTTCATATTTGCCAGACTCGCCCAACTTACGCTCGATTTTGAAGCTGTCTTCATTACTCGATTTGTCCTGCCAGGTCAAATTGATTCGCTTGCTGCTCACGGTAGTTGCGGACAAATTCGCCGGCGCCGCCGGAGGATTCGGCAGCGTCACCGTGCTGGCCTCGTTGGAATAATCCGAATGTCCACCGGCATTGAACGCGCGCACGCGATAAAAATACCTCGTGTTTCCGGTCAAATTTTTGTCGGAATAACTCGTCACATTCGCGCCAACTTTCGCCAACTCCGCATAGATACCGGCTGTCGCTGGCGAGCCGGCGGCACCGCCCTGTTTGCGCTCAATCGCAAAACTATCCTCATTCGCCGATTTATCCTGCCAGGTCAGATTGATTTGCGTGTGACTCACCGTCGTTGCCGCCAAATTACTGGGCACGTCCGGTGAAATCGGCGGCGTTGTGACTTCCAAAACGTTGGAATAACCGGAATAGCCGCCGGCATTATGGGCGCGTACTCGATAAAAATATTGCGTCTTTTCCGTCAATCCCGTATTGGAATATTTGGTAACATTAGCGCCGAGCGCAATAATTTCTTCGTAGACTCCGGCCGCGCCGATTTTGCGCTCAATTCTAAAGCCGGTCTCATTGACTGCATTATCCTGCCACGCGAGATTAACGAGATTGTAGTCCACCATACTCGTGCTCAAATTGGTCGGCGGCGCTGGTGGGTTGGGCAACGTCGTCGTGTGCGCTTCGTTGGTGTAACCCGAATGGCCACCATCATTGAAAGCCCGAACGCGGTAAAAATAGGTAGTGTTGCCGGTAAGCGTACTGTCCGAATAGTTGGCGAGGTTGGCGTCAACTTTTGCAATTTCCGCAAACGTGCCCTGCGCGCCAATCTTGCGCTCAATCTTGAAACCGGCTTCGTTATTCGAGCTATCTGTCCACGCCAAATTGATTTGGGTGTGGCTCACCGGCGTCGCACTTAAATTTCCCGGCGCCACCGGCGGAGTCGGCGGCGTCGTGGCTTCCAAAACCTCGGAATAACTGGAAAAACCGCCGGCATTATAGGCGCGCACGCGATAAAAATATTGCGTCTTTTCCTTCAGCCCGGTATTCGCATAACTCGTTGCATTGGCGCCGACTGCGATAATTTCCTCAAAGTTTCCGGTCGCGCCAATTTTACGCTCGACCCGAAAACCCGCTTCATTGGCGGCATTATCCTGCCACGCGATATTGATGCGATTATGCAACACGACGGTCGCGATCAAATTGCTCGGCGCCAACGGCGGGCCGGGCAGAGTTGTGCTGCTTACCACTGCCGAGTATGCCGAGGGGCCGCCGGGGTTGTAAGCACGAATTCGATAAAAATATTTTGTATTTCCTGCCAGGCCAGTATCAGCAAAACTCACTGCATTCGCGGCGACTTGCCCTATTTCTGCAAACGTCTCCGGTGCGTCTGCCGCACCACGCTCAATCTTAAAACCAACTTCATTGTTGGCATTATCCTTCCACGCAAGATTGATGCGATTATAGCTCACAGTCGTCGCCGTCACCGTACCCGGCGCTGCCGGTGGATTGGGAAACGTTTTGGCTTGTGCTTCATTGGAATAATCGGAGTGGCCGCCGCGGTTAGCCGCGCGGAGGCGATAAGAATATTCGGTGTTCGCGGCCAGGTTCCGATCTAAAAACTCTTTCATGTTGGCGCCGAGCGTCGCAATTCGCTTATAAACGACCGGCGAGCCTATCAAACCACGCTCGATCTTGAAACTATCTTCGTTCGTCGCATTATCCTGCCACGTGAGCTTGATTTGCGTATTGCTGACGGTGGCTACCGCTAAACTCCCCGGTGCTGCCGGTTTGTTGGGCAATGTTGTGGCACTGACCTCGTTGGAATAATCCGTATGATTGCCGGTATTAAAAGCGCGTAAGCGATAAAAATAGCGCGTATTCGCGGCTAACCCGGAGTCGGCAAACTGAGTCACGTTCACGCCGGCGAGGGCGATCTTCACGAAAGTGCCCGGTGCACCGGTCGAACTGCGTTCAATCTGGAAGCCCTCTTCGTTCGTGGCATTGTCTTGCCAGGTGAGCTTGAGGCGCGAATTACTAATTGCGGTCGCGGCTAAATTGCTCGGCGCGCCCGGCGGATTCGGAAACGTCTTCGCGCTGGCGGTATTGGAATAATCCGACTGGCCGCCGATATTAAACGCGCGCACGCGGTAGAAATAATCCGTTGTCGCAGTCAGCCCTTTGTCGGAAAAACTTTTCGCCTCGGCGGGCAGCGTCGCAATTTTCACGTAATTACCCGGCGCGCCTGCCGTACTACGCTCGACTTTAAAACTATCTTCATTCGTCGCGTTGTCCTGCCACGTGAGATCAATCTGCATATTGCTCACTGCCGTCGCAGTCAAACTACCCGGCGCCGCCGGCCGGTCCGGCAGCGTCGTGGCGCTGGCTTCATTGGAAAAATCCGTCTGATTGCCGGTGTTAAACGCGCGCACGCGATAAAAATACAATGTATTTGCAGCCAGGCTGGAATCGGCAAATTGCTTGATATTCGCGCCGACAATCACAATTTGCAAAAAATTTGAGCTTGTCGAACCGCGCTCTATCTGAAAGCCGGCTTCATTGGTCGCGTTATCCTGCCATTTCAAATTGATACGAGAGTTGCTTATCGTCGTAGCGGTCAAATTGCTCGGCGCCCCCGGCGGATTCGGAAACGTTTTGGCGCTGGCTTCATTCGAGTAATCCGACTGGCCGCCGATATTGGCCGCGCGTAGGCGATAATAATACTCCGTATTCGCCGCAAGTTTTTTATCCGAAAAATTCTTCGCATTGGCGGCAAGGGTCGCGAGTTTCACATACTTGCCTGCAGCGCCCAACTTCCGCTCGATCTTAAAACTATCTTCGTTCGTCGCATTATCCTGCCAAGCGAGATTGATCTGTGTATTGCTCACCGTGGTTGCGGTCAAGTTCGTCGGCGCGGACGGCCGGTCGGGCAGCGTTGTCGCGTTCGCTTCGTTGGAATAATTCGAAAAACCACCGAGATTTATTGCATATACCCGATAAGAATACACTGTGTTCGAGACCAACCCCAGATCGCTATATTTATTAGCATTGGCCCCGACCGTCGCAATTAATGCAAACGTGCCTGTTGTGCCGTTGCGGCGTTCGATTTTAAAACTATCTTCGTTCGCGGCATTGTCTTGCCAAGCTAAATCGATGCGGGTGTTGCTCACCGTCGTGGCCGCTAAAAGGCTCGGGGCGTTGGGCCGTAGCGGCAACGTCGTGGCACTCACTTCTTTCGTGAACGCTGATTCGCCGCCGCGATTATAAGCGCGGACGCGATAATAATATTTTGTGTTCGGATTTAACGTCGCGCTCGTAAAACTCCTTACCTCCGCGCCAACCAACGCCACTTGCACATAGACGCCGGTTTCGCCAATTTTACGTTCGATCGCAAAACCGTCTTCATTATCCGAATTATCCCGCCACACGAGAGCAATTTGCGAGCTGCTGATCGTGGTCGCCGCCAGCCGGCTCGGCTCATTCGGCGGTATCGGCAAAGTGGTGGTGTTCACTGCCGCGGAATATTCCGACTGCCCGCCGCTATTGCTCGCGCGCAGCCGATAAAAATATTTCGTGTTTTGTGTCAGACCCGTATCCGAAAAAGCCGTG
>CAYUVM010000107.1:0-10353 GCA_964447935.1 uncultured Cytophagia bacterium
GCCACGATTGCCCCATCGCATCGACGGCGCCGGGGAATTTACGAAATGGGTAAAAATGGAAATGGAAGCGCCCGCCGCCGGCGCAACCAGCATGGTACAAGGTTCAGCCGAATTATATGATATGACTTATGTCGTCACCTTTAACTATATGACCCAGACTAAAACGGGCGACAAGTTTGTTGAAGGGGTTGGCAAGGTGACACGCGTGTGGGCCCATGGCAAAGACGGTTGGCGCTTGGTGCATGAGCACATCAGCACGGGATGATTTCTCGTGTGATTATGCTAAAGTCTTAACAATTCACGATACAACGGAAAACTCAATTTCTAAAAGTATGCGACACCACACCCTGTTAAATCGCGCGCAGACAGCGTTATTAATTATCGATATTCAAGATCGCGTCCACGCCGTCATGCGCTATCGTGAAGCCGTTGAAACCAACACGCTCAAACTGGTTCGCGGCTGCCAACTTTTGCACGTGCCCATTTTATTAACCGAGCAATATCCCAAAGGTCTCGGCCATACGATTTCTTCAATTCGTAATGCCTTGCAAGCCACTTTGCCTTTGCAAAAAATGACGTTTAGCTGCTGCGGCAGCGCTGATTTGATGACGGTTTTGCAGGAGAAAAATATCCGGCAAGTGGCGGTGGTGGGCATCGAGACGCATGTTTGTGTTTTGCAAACGACGCTCGATTTATTGGCGAGCCAATATCAGGTGCACGTCGGACGCGATGCGGTTTCCTCGCGGCACGAGTTGGATCATCAGACGGCATTGCAACGGTTGCAGCAAGAAGGCGCGATCATCACCACCGCCGAAGCAATATTGTTTGAATTGATGGAACGCGCTGATGCCGCCGAATTTAAAGAAGTGTCGAAGTTGATCAAATGAAGCCCGTAAAACGTAAGGCATAAAATTTACGCCCCACGTTTTACGAATTAGGATCGCTCTCGCCGGCGCTCTCGCTGGCGGCCGCTGTGCAGGCTGCAACGGCTGTTGGGTTCCGAGCCGGCTTTGAAGATGTCATAATAGACATTCGGACATTCGTCATTGGCCAAACGTTTCGTTGCGGTGCAAAGTTCGAGGCGCACGATCGTGCCCGGGCTTTGAAATTCTTCCACCGGTAGGCCGAGCGTGTCGTGAACCGCTTTCATATACGGCGCCCAAATGGGCAATGCCACCGCGGCGCCGGTCTCGCCTTTCTCAAAAGCTTGATCCTGCCGGTCAAATCCCACCCACACGCCGGTGGTAAGCTGCGCGGTAAACCCGATAAACCATGCATCACGAAATTCGTTGGTCGTGCCGGTTTTGCCGCCAGCCGGGCGATAAAATTGATATTTCGAACGCGTCCCCGCCGCCGTGCCGCGGCCGTAATCAATGACGGAACGCAACATGTCCGTCATGATATACGCGGTTTCTTTGCTAAAAACTTCTTTGCCGTTCGATTGATTGTTTTCCAAAACATTGCCGTCTTTATCAATGACGTTTAAAATCGCAATCGGCTCCATGCGCACGCCTTGATTGGGAAACGCCGTAAAAGCTGAGGTGATCTCCAGCGGAATGACTTCACCGGCGCCGAGGGCGATGGCATCGTACGGCGGAATGTTGGTGGTCAATCCCATGTCGCGCGCGTATCGCACCACCGTCGCCGGGTTAGTAATGTGCTGCACCAACCGCACGGTGGGCAAATTTAAGGATCGCGCCAGCGCTTCGCGCAACGTCACCGGCCCGCTGATCGAATTATCATAATTATGCGGGCGCCATTCCGTGCCATCCACTTGTTTAACGACAACGGGCTGATTCAACACTTCATAGGTGGGCGGATAACCGTTGTCAATGACGGCGGTGTACACAAACGGTTTAAACGCCGAACCCGGCTGGCGCTGCGCCTGCACGGCGCGATTGAATTTGTTTTCTTCAAAATCGCGGCCGCCGACCATCGCGATCACATGTCCGGTTTTATTCTCGATCGTGACTAACGCGGCCTGCACGGGGCGCCGCTTGCTCAGCATGCCATAAAACAGCATGGAGTCTGCCATCACTTCGCGCAACGTTTTGCCAAGCGAGTCCAGCAAAGCCTGGTTGAAAACCTTCAGATGTTCGCGGTCGGCGATCAGGCGTTTGTTGATGCGGCGCTGCATTTCCTGCAATTGTTGATTGACATATTTCTCCGCCAGAAACTGCGCGCGCGTGTCCAATGTCGTTTGGATTTGCATGCCGTCGGTCAAAATCCGGTCGCCGTATTGTTTTTCCTTCCACAACACTTGCCGCACGTATTCCGTAAAATACGGCGCGGCGCCATAATGGTCATTGGCCGAGCCTTCGATAACGCTGAGCGGCAGCTTTTTATAAATCTCAAAGTCCAGCCGCGACATTTTGCCGGTAAGATAAGCATTGGCAAGCACCAGATTGCGGCGCGCCAAACACGCCGTCGGATTACGAAACGGCGTCAACGACTCCGGCCGCTGCACGATTGCCACCAGCGTTGCGGTTTCATGCGGCAGCAGGCGTTCCACGTTTTTGCCGAAATATTTTTGCGACGCCATCTGCACGCCGTGCGTTCCGTGGCCGAGATAAACCTGGTTCAAATACATTTCCAGAATTTCATCTTTGGTGTAGGTGCGCTCGATCTGAATGGCGGTGAGCAGCTCGCGGATTTTACGGGTCAAGGTTTTTTCGGTGGTAAAATAAAGCACGCGTGAAAGCTGTTGCGTCAGCGTGCTCGCACCCTGCCGTTTTTCCATATGAATGATGTCGATCAAAATCGCCTGCGCGAACCGGATCGGATTGAAACCCCAATGATGATAAAAATTACGATCCTCCGTGGCCAACAGCGCGTCTTTCAGATGCGAGGGAATGCTGTCCAGCGGCACGTACGAGCGGCGCTCTTCAAAAAACTCTTTGATCACCTTGCCGTCCGCCGAATAAACTTTCGACACCAGCTTGGGGCGATAATCTTCCAATTGCGACAGCTTGGGCAAATCCCGGCTGAGATATGATATATAAAGAAGCGCTGGAATAACGATCATCGCCAGCAACGTGCCGAAAATGATCCACGTGGTTTTGGAGGCCAGGGTGCTTCGGTTTAAATTCATATTTTAGATCCTTCAACAATAAATTTGCTTGTCGCTGGCGGCAAACCACTTATAACGATCCCGCCATTTTTAAAAATTTTTCTTACAAAAAAACCGGGGCTGGCTTTGCATGTAATGCTTGCCCGGACTTCGCCACGTAAGGCCTCTGCTCCGGCCAAGTCAACAACCGCGGCCCGTGCTCGTCCAACCGGCAATACGTGAAATGCTCCATCCAATCGCCGAGGTTAATGAAAGTTTTTTGCTCAACGGCCTCGTACAAAGGCTTGTGTGTATGCCCCATAATTACCACTTCGTGGCCTTCAGCAAAGCGCGCTTCGGCATATTCGCGATAATCGCGCTCCCAGGTATTCGGATTGTCTTTGACGCTGCGGCTCGTGTGCGACACCAGTTTGGCCAATGGAATGCCGACATCCGGGTGCACCCAGCGATAAAGTTTTATATTGAGCGGATTTTTGAAAATTCGTTTCATCAAGCGATAGCCGCTGTCATTTTTCGCCACCCCATCGCCATGAATAATGTAACAATCATAGCCGCACAGCTTGCGGACAACATGATTTTCGTGCAACGCCAGCCCAACTTCCTGGCGCAAAAAATCACCCATCCACAAGTCATGATTGCCGGCGATGTAATCCACCGGCAGACCGGCGGCGCGCAACTCATGCAGTTTGGCCAGCACCGCAAAATTACGATTCGGAATCGCGTGGCGATATTCAAACCAGAAATCGAACAGATCGCCAACAATGAACAAGCCGGCGCCATGTTGTTTGGCATAATTCAGAAAGGCTATCACCTGCTGTTGGCGCCAGCCCTCATCCGCGCGATTGGGGGCGCCGAGATGCGCGTCGGAGAAGAAAAAATAAACGGCCATTCCCTAATTTATACAAACCCTCGGCCAAATGCAAGCCTTCATTAGCAAACGCTATTTCACCGGGTCACTCAAAAAAAATTGCCTGCTCGCTTGTTTCTTCGAGATAAACTTGCGAGACATTTTAGTGCCCTGATAAAAAATAATAGCCACTGAAACTAAAATTTCTCTTGCATCGTAAAATAATTGACGCTAAATTTAGGTAAGCCTAATTTAAATTTTAGGTAAGTGAGATATTTTATCAAACTGCATTATTCACTTCAAACCTGACAGCTATGATTGATCCAGCCAAAGCTTTACTCATTGCCGGGGCGTTGCTCGCTATCGCCACCATTTGCCTTTGGCCGAAATTGGGTTTAATTTGGCAATGGCAAAAAAGCCGCCGCAACACCCAGAAAGTGCTTATTGAAGATGCGCTCAAACATCTGCATCATCAACGCTATAAAGGCAAGCCGGTTTCATTAGAAAGCCTTTCCGGCGCAATGGAAATCAGCCGCGATCAGACCGCCGCATTGTTGGTCAAGTTGGAAAAACTCGGTTTGATTCAATCGCAACAAAACGAATTTGAATTAACTGAAGAAGGCCGGCTCTCGGCGCTGCGCATCATTCGCGTGCATCGCCTGCTGGAGCGTTATCTGGCTGACGAGACTGGTCTCGCGGAAACTGAGTGGCATGGCGAAGCGGAAAGGCGTGAGCATTGGACCTCGCCGGAAGAAACCGAAGCGCTGGCGATACAAATGGGCAACCCGTTTCACGATCCGCATGGCGATCCAATTCCGACGTCCACTGGCGAACTGCCGCCGCATCAGGGCAAGCCGCTCACCGATCTGGCGATCAACGAAATGGCGCGTATCACCCATCTCGAAGATGAGCCGGAAGCGCTCTATGCCGAATTGGTCGCGCAGGGCTTGTATCCCGGCATGCAAATTCGCATGTTGAGCAAATCTTCCGAGCGCGTTCATTTTATCGCCGACGGCGAAGAGATCAAACTCGCGCCCGTGGTCGCGGCAAATGTCACAATTTTGCCGTCGCCGCGCGAGCATCATATGGAAGGCCCATTTGAATCGCTCACGGCGCTCCACACCGGGGAGGCGGGTGTCGTACTCGGCATCTCCAAAGCTTGCCGCGGCCTACAGCGCCGGCGCTTGATGGATTTGGGCATCATTCCCGGTACCACGATAACCGCCGAACTTAAAAGCGCCAGCGGCAACCCGACGGCGTACAACATTCGCGGCGCGCTGATTGCGCTGCGCAAAGATCAGGCGAACCTCGTTCACATTCGCCGGCACGTGACTATTTGATAAACCACCAAGACACAAAAGCACGAAGTATTCTTGTTTTACCGATAACTTTTTAAAAAGTGCTTTTGGGGTGACTTCGTGGTTAAATTTTCGGAAATTTACTTTATGAATACTCAAGCATGCGAAACCTGCCCCGTCCACAACGTCGGCAACTTGATCAAGCTCGGCGTCAATATGAGCAACGCGGATTACGTTATCGCGCTGGCGGGCAATCCTAACACCGGTAAGAGCACCGTGTTCAATAGTCTCACTGGTTTGCGCCAGCACACTGGCAATTGGCCCGGCAAAACCGTCACGCGCGCCGAAGGCGGTTTTAGCTACGCGGACAAGCGCTACAAAATCGTCGATTTGCCCGGCACCTATTCGCTGCTCTCGACCAGCACCGATGAAGAAGTCGCGCGCAATTTTATTCTCTTCGGCCAACCGGATGTCACCGTCATCGTTGTTGACGCGACACGGCTGGAGCGCAATTTAAATCTCGTGTTGCAAGTGCTCGAAATCACCAGCCGCGCGGTGGTGTGTTTGAACCTTATCGACGAAGCGAAACGCCATCAGTTGGAAATCAACGACCGCCTGCTTGCTAAAGAACTCGGCGTACCCGTTGTTCCCGCGGCGGCACGCCAGAGCCAGGGCATTCAAGAGTTGTTAAAAAATATTCATGCTGTCGCCACCGGCGAATTTGTTTGTAAACCCCATCGTCTCAAGAATGAGCCTAAAGAATTAAAACCGGCGCTGAGTAAATTGACCGGCATGATCGAAACGCAATTTCCCGGCTTGACCAACACCCGGTGGGTGGCGTTGCGGCTGCTGGAAGGCGATCAGCGCATCATCGATGCCATTAAAACCGGCGAGTTGGGCAGTCTGATTCCAATAGCTCAATCAGAAATCGCTGCGGCAAAAACGAATATGCCGCAAAAAGGAAAAACGGAACAACCTGGCAATCGCGAGCGCACGAGTAAGCCATTGCCGGTTTTGCAATAATAATGTGAAGAGTCATACCGAAATCAATTTTAAAAACGGCACCTCGTGCGGCTTGATCATTTCGCCGTTGGCTTTATCCGTTGGAAAGTTTAACAATAAAAATTCTTATGAATAAATCACCTGCTTCACCCGAAACCATTCTCGCCAAGGCCAACACTCTGCGTTGGGAAATTGGCGACGATTATCATGACAGTTTGATCGATGCGATTTATCAAGACGCTGGCCGCATCGCGGGCCGTGTCGTCACGAAAACCGGGGAGAAACCGCGTTTTGATTGGGATCGCACGTTGGATAAAATTCTCACGGGCCGCCTCACCGGACTGCCCGTCATGCTGCTGCTGTTGACCGCCGTGTTCTGGCTCACGATCGCCGGCGCTAATGTGCCTTCCGGCATGCTGGCCGCGCTGCTCATCGACAACTTTCATCCGGTGTTAAAAAATCTTGCCGCGCAAATTGGCATGCCGTGGTGGTTGAGCGGTTTTCTTCTCGATGGCATTTATCTCGCCGGCGCCTGGGTGGTGAGTGTGATGCTGCCGCCAATGGCCATTTTCTTTCCGCTGTTCACGCTGCTGGAAGATTTCGGTTATTTGCCGCGCATTGCCTTTAACATGGACAATCTCTTTCGCAAAGCCGGCGCGCACGGCAAGCAGGCGTTGACGATGAGCATGGGCTACGGTTGCAACGCCGCCGGCATCGTCGCCACGCGCATCATCGACAGCCCGCGCGAACGGCTCATTGCGATCATCACCAACAATTTTGCGTTGTGCAATGGGCGCTGGCCGACGCAAATTTTAATTGCCTCATTGTTCATCGGCTCCCTCGCGCCCGCCGGTCTCGCTGGACTCGTTTCCGCCGGTTCCGTTCTGGCGGTTACTTTGCTGGGAATTTTTTTTACCTTCGTCGTTTCGTGGGCTTTATCGCGCACGATCCTCAAAGGTGAAGCTTCGGCCTTCAGCCTCGAATTGCCGCCGTACCGGCCGCCCCGCGTTTGGCAAACGCTTTACACTTCGATGATCGATCGCACCATTTACGTGTTGTGGCGCGCCGTTGTATTTGCGGTGCCGGCCGGCGCGGCTATTTGGTTGCTCTCGAATATCAAAGTTGCCGATTTGAGTTTGGCTGAACACATCATGAATTTTCTAAATCCTTTTGGCCTGCTCCTCGGCTTGAACGGGGTGATTCTGCTCGCGTACATCATCGCGATTCCGGCGAATGAAATCGTCATTCCCACCGTGCTGATGTTGACTGTGCTCAGCGCCAAGCTCGCCGGCTTCGGCAGCGGCGCGGGCGTGATGTTCGAGTTGGACGACGCCAACGCCTACATGAATGTTTTCACCGCCGGCGGCTGGACACTACTCACCGCGGTGAATCTCATGCTTTTTAGTTTGATTCACAATCCGTGCTCGACGACGATTTATACGATTTACAAAGAAACCGGCAGCGCGAAATGGACGACGATTTCCGCGCTATTGCCCGTGGTGATGGGATTGGTGGTTTGCTTTTTTGTCGCCCAAATTTGGCGATTGTTAAGTTAACCCAAAAGTTTTAAAAACGAAATGGCCTGTTTTTATGAACCCCGAAACTTTATCATGGCGAATTGATACGCTGTGGTTTGAAATCGCTGTCATTTCAAGCCTAACCGCCGTTGGCAGCATTGTGCTCGGCCACTTTGAAGCTGGCGCTCCGAAATGGCGGCGCGTGCTGAAGCTCGTGACGATCAATATGATTGCCGTGTTTCTCTCCGCAACCATCGGACGCATTTGGACGTTCGGCTTATTCGGCCTCATGCTCATGGCGGTTTTCGTGATTCATCTCTGGTGGCTGCCCAAACACGGCATCAACGGCTGGACCGGCGAGCCGCGCGAGAAATATTATGCTCTGCGCGGTTGGAAGCTTGAGTGAAGTTTAACCGGGCAAAACGAGCTTACAAAATCGTCAAATCCTATTACCCCGGTTGAACTTCGCCTTCTTGCAAGTCATCAGAAAATTTTGCATATTTAAAGTATGAACACACTACACCTTCGCATCACCGGCATGGATTGCGCCGATTGCGCATCGACTTTGGAAAAGGGCGTGGGCCATCTAAACGGCGTGCAAGCCTGCTCGGTTAATTTTGGCGCCGCGCGGCTCAAAGCAAGTTACAACGCAGCGCACACAAATGAGCAGGCCATCGTTGAACGCATTCGCGCACTGGGTTATGATGTTTACACCGAAATACCGAATCCCGCGGCGCGGCTGGCCCGGCAACGCGGCGGCATTTTAGGTTTCATCCCCTTTCTATTTAAAAGAAGAGACACGACTCTGGCCGCCATCGGTGGTTTGTTGGTTGGCGGCGGCATGGTCGCCGAATTTTTGCAAGCCCCGCAGCTTCTCACGCAAAACCTATATTGGCTCGCGCTGCTGATTGCGGGCTATCCGATCGTACGTTCCGGCGCGCGGCGCTTGTGGTTCAATCGCGAGATCAACATCAACCTGCTCATGGCAATCGCCGCCATTGGCGCAGTTGTCATCGGCGAAGCGGCGGAAGCGGCAACGGTGATTTTTCTTTTTGCCATCGGTGAAGCGCTGGAAGGTTACACAATGGAACGCGCGCGCCATTCGATTCGCAAGCTAATGGCGCTCACGCCGGCCGAAGCCACGGTCTTGCGCGCCTGTGTCGATTGCCGCGAACATCTCGGTCGCGAGGGCTACACCGGCGGGCCTTGCCCATTTTGTGGCGCCCATGAAACCCGTGTGCCGATTGAGCGATTGCAAGTCGGTGAAACCATTCTCATCAAACCGGGCGAACGCGTGCCGGTTGATGGCGTTATCCTCGCCGGCGCTTCGGCGATCAATCAAGCGCCGATTACCGGCGAAAGCCTTCCGGTGACCAAACGGGTTGGCGATGAAATTTTTGCCGGCACCGTCAATGGCGAGGGCACATTGAAAGTTCGCATGATCCGTCCCGCGGCCGAGTCGACCTTGAGTAACATTATTCATCTCGTTGAAGAAGCGCAGAGCCAGCGCGCGCCGGCGCAGCGTTTTATCGATCGTTTTGCAAAAATTTATACGCCGGCGGTTGTCGTCGCGGCGTTGCTGGTCGCGATTGTACCGCCGCTGTTATTCAACGCGGCCTTTTGGAATTTAGCCGACGGGACGCACGGCTGGCTTTATCGCGCGCTCACATTGCTCGTCATCTCGTGTCCGTGCGCACTGGTGATTTCAACGCCGGTGACGATTGTGAGCGCGATCAGCGCCGCCGCCAAACACGGCGTGCTCATCAAAGGCGGCGCCTATCTCGAAGCGCTGGCTAAAGTTCGCGCCTTCGCGTTCGATAAAACCGGCACTTTGACTTACGGTCAACCGATCGTGGTTGAATTGCGCGCGTTCGCTTGCCGGCATGCGGCGGAGAAGGAATGCGAATCATGCGATGATGTTTTGCAGCTCGCGGCCGCAGTCGAGCGCCGCAGCGAACATCCGTTGGCGCAAGCCGTCGTGAATGCCGCCAATGGCCAACCCCATCACAACAATTACGTTGCCGAAGAGGTTGAAGCCATCACGGGACGCGGCGTGCGCGGCAAAGTAAATGGCAAAAACATCGTCGTGGGCAGCCATGCCTTGTTTGACGCCGAACATCCGCACGACGAAAACATTTGCCGCACGATGGATGCAGTCGAAAGGAACGGCTGCACCACCATGATGGTGAGTGACGGCGAACGGCTCGCCGGTTACATTGCCGTGGCCGATAAAACGCGCGATACCAGCCGCGCCGCGATTGAGGCGCTTAAAAAATTAGGCATTGAAAAAAGTGTGATGCTCACCGGCGACAATCAAACCACGGCACAAATGATTGCGCGCGTCGTCGGCGTCGATGAGGTGCTGGCGCAATTGCTGCCGGCGCAAAAATTAGAGGCCGTGAAATCACTGCGGCATGCGTATCAACGCGTGGCGATGGTTGGCGACGGCATCAACGATGCGCCGGCACTGGCCAGCGCCGACGTGGGTATTGCCATGGGCAATGCCGGCACGGCACAGGCCATTGAAACTGCTGACGTCGCGCTGATGTCCGATAATTTAAGCAAGCTGCCATTCGCCATCAAGATCAGCCGCAAGGCCATGCGCGTGATCAAACAAAA
>CAYUVM010000108.1:0-10351 GCA_964447935.1 uncultured Cytophagia bacterium
GGCGCTTCTTCTCGGTGCGCAACCTGCCCAAGCAGTGGGCGCCGTGGGACGTCCAAAAGATCATCGGCGACGTCATCAACGACAAGCTGCGCTTCGGCTGCAACGTCATGACCGTGCTCGGGCTTGTCTATCAGGACGAGGACGCGGTCGCCTCGCGCGCCGGGCTCAAGGTCATGCGCACCACCAGTCTCGCCGACAGCCGCTCCGCGCGGTTCCTGCCACAACTCTCTGAACAGCGCGACGAATGGCAATATGTGCAAGGACAGATCCGTCAGGGCCGCAAGCTCGCGCAGGTCTATTACGGCGTCGGCGCGCTCTCGCCGCTCGGCAAGGGCGACATCAACGAGCGCATGGTGAAGTCGGTCTACAAAGCCTGCGGATGGGACCTCATCGACGAGCGCTACCTCCAGGTGATGGGACTTCTCGCGGCGATGCCGCTGTCGCTGCCCAATGGCCTCTCGGCCGACCTCAAGCGCATGAAGCGCTTCAAGACCATGCTCACGACGACCGCGGCATCGATCGCGCCGCTCCAGGGCGAGCATACCGGCGGTCACATCCCGCATGTCCTGCTCATCGGCAGGCGCGGGCAACCGTTTTTCTGGTCGCCGTTCCAGAATGCCGCCGGCAACCACAACGTCGCGGTTTTCGGCAAGTCGGGTTCCGGCAAGTCGGTCTTCCTGCAGGACGTCTGCGCCGCGATGTCGGGTGCCGGGGCCAAGGTCATTGTGATCGACGATGGCCGTTCGTTCGAGCACATGGCCAAGGCCTTTGGCGGCGCCTTCGTTGAGTTCAAACTGTCTTCGGGCTTCTCGCTCAATCCCTTCGACATGATCGACGGCGAGGCGCTGTCGAGCGATGAGGACGGCGAAGACTACGAAGTCGAATGCCTCGCCATGCTGAAGTCGATCGTCGGCCAGATGGCGCGCCAGCAGGACCGGCTGTCCGATACCGAGCGCGGCCTCATCGATTCCGCGGTGAGCAAGGTCTGGCGCGAGAAACAGCGCTCCGGGACGATCGACGATGTCGCGGCTGCGCTCCGCGCACTGCCTTCGCCCTATGCTGGCGATCTCGCCGACGCCATGTCGCCGTTCCTCACCGGCGGCACCTATGGCCGGTTCTTCGAAGGCGCCTGCTCGATCGACCTGTCCGCCGGGCTCACCGTGTTCGAGCTCTCGGATCTCTCATCGAAGCCGGAACTGCGTTCGGTCGCGCTGACCGCACTTATGTTCCTGACGCTGCGCGTCATGCGCGATCTCGATCGTTCGGTGCCCAAGCTCACCATGATTGATGAAGCCTGGCAGCTGCTCGGCGGCGGGCAGATGGGCCAGGCAATTGAGACCTATGCCCGCACCTGCCGCAAATATGGCGGCTCGCTGATCACCGCCACCCAGTCCCTCAATGACTTCTACAAGTCGGAAGGCTCGCTTGCTGCGCTCGAGAACTCGGACTGGTCGATCGTCCTCCAGCAGAAGGAGGAGACGATCAATGATCTCGCCAAGCATCAACGCTTCGAGATGGATCACTATACCGAAAGCCTGCTGCGTTCGCTGAAACGCAACGGCACCGAATATTCCGACGTCCTGATCAAGGGCCCGGAGACCCTCGCGGTAGGACGACTGGTGCTCGATCCCTATTCGGCAACGCTCTATTCCTCGAGCCCGAGGGTCTTCTCGCAGATCGAGGAAAAGGTCCGCGCCGGCCTGCCGCTCCCCGATGCGATCGAGCGGGTCGCCTTCCCGGACTTCGTACCGCCTGAGCCCGGTGCCCCCGATTTCATGGACGGTGAACTGGCGGAGGCGGCCGAATGATCACGCCTCACGCCTCTGCCCGCCAGTCCTGGCACCTTGCCGATGCCTGCTACCACGGCCTGCGCCTCGCAGGATGGCTCGCGGTCACGCTGGGCTGCGTCGCCGCGCTATGGCTGCTGTTCTTCGCCGCGCTGGGCAATTTCAGCTTTGGCGGGACCGTGCTCCAGCTCGAGAACTTCGCCTCACGCTATGTCGCCGCGAGCGCCGAGCGCCAGGACCACTTCATTCGCTTCTTCTGGCTGACCAGCGCCGGACTTTTCGTCGCAGTCGCCTTCTTTCGCCGCCACTCGCTCACGCAGCCGGGCGGTGCAGCCACCTCACATTCCAGGGAGATCACCCATGGCTAGAAGCCCCCGAACGCCCACAAGTCATGCAGCCAGCACGACCGCCGGTCCCCTGTTCGAGGCCGAAGTGAGTACAGGCCGGCCCGCGCCCCGGGCCCGCATCGGTCTGATCCCCGTCGCGCTGGTCGGCGCGCTGGTTGCCGCAGGGCTCTGGGGCGCCTGGGTCACCAAGACCGTGCTGGGGGCTGGGGACACACCTACCATCGCCAAGGTCCAGCTCTCCGGCATTGTCGGCGAATATGTCCAGGCCCAGGCCCGCTCGGCCACACCGCCCGAACAGGTCACCACCGAGACCCGCGCGTTCATGGGCGAGGTCCAGAAGAACCTCGAGCGCCGCGGCGCGGCGGGCCAGATCGTGCTGGTGGGCGAAGCCGTGCTGGCCGGCAATGTCCCCGACATCACCGCCGAGGTCCGCCGCGAAGTCTATGCAAAGGTCAAGCTGCCGCAGCCGGCGAATGCTTCTGCCGGTGACGTCATGGGCGCCATGCGTGCGGCGATGAACGGGCAGGGCGCCCCGCAGGGAGCCGCACCGGGCCCGATGCCGGGCGCCGCCTATGGAGGACAGGCCAGTGCTCCCGTCAACTGAGCCTCTCCCCCCGCGATCCTCGCACACCCGGCGATGGCTGGTTATCGGCGCGCTTGCGGCGACGCTTGCGGCCAGCTCCTCACTGGCGACCTGGCGCGACGACCATGCAATTCTCATCAACACGACGAGGTCGCTCCCCAATTGGGCCTTCTGGATCGACAAGCACCGCCGCCCGGCACGCGGGGACTTCGTGGTTTTCGCACCCCGGCAGACACCCCTCGTCACCGCGCATTTCGGGAAGGTCTCTCCGCCTTTTGCCAAGCGTGTCTACGGCATGCCAGGTGACATGGTGACCCGCGAGGGCAGCGTGGTGCGGATCAACGGCGCCGAAGTCTCGCGGCTGAAGCCGGTCAGTTCGCGCGGCGAGCCGCTGGAGCCGGGCCCCACAGGCCGCATACCCGAGCACTGCTACTATGTCGGCACAGAGCACAAGGACGGGCTTGATAGCCGCTATGCCGACATCGGCTTCGTCTGTTCGGCACGCATCATCGGCACCGGGGACTCGCTGCTGTGAGCCGGATAGCCGTCTTGTCCGCCACGGCCAGTGCCGCTCTGCTGATAGGCTGGCCGCTGATCTCGGCAGTCAGGGCCGCTGACTATGGCCAGATGGGCCAGACTTTCCCGATCATCGAGGCCGATCTGCTCACAACGATCGAGACCAAACTCAGGACCCTTGAGGCAAATGGCGGGATCGAGCGGCTGCAGCGCGAGATGCAGGAACAGGCCGTGGCGAGCGTCCGGCGGCCCAAGCGGGTCGATGGGATGACCCCGGCGAGCGTGAAGCGCGAGTGGCTGTTCGATCCCTCGATCGTCACCGAGGACGATATCGTCGACGCCAAGGGCAATCTGATCGCGGCGCGTGGTACCCGGGTCAATCCGCTCGACATGGTGCAATTGAGCCAGGCGCTGGTCTTTATCGACGGCGACAACGCGGCGGAGCTCGCCTGGGCGGTCAAGACCTGGAGCGATGTCCGGGCCAAGATCATCTTTGTCTCCGGCTCGCCGTTTGACGCGATGAAGCCCTGGCAGCGCCGGTTCTACTTCGATCAAGGCGGGACGCTCACGGGCAAGTTCGGCATTCGCCATACCCCGGCGGTGGTCTCGGCCGCAGGCGCGAACCTCAAGATCAGCGAGTTCCCGCTGCCGTCGGCGCCGGTCGCGCCCGTTGGCGGAGGCAAGATCTCATGACCCATCCGCTGATCACCTTCCTCAAGACCCCGATGGCTGCCCCCGAAACCTCGCGCCTGCGCCACATGCGGCGATGGTGGATGGGCTTGTGCTGGGGGTTGGCGCTCGCTGTGCTGCTGCTGCCCCTTTCGAAGGCGCTGCTGGGTGAGTGGGGCGCGGTGCCCGCGCTGCTGCTGGTGCTCGCCATCCCGGTCCACGGGCTGATCTACTTCCGGTCCAAGAGCCTCGCCGACGAGGGTTGTCGCGGGGAGGGCCGGTCATGAAACGGGCTTCAAGATTTATCGCTGTTCTTCTCGCCGTGCTGGCGCTCGCCGGTGTCGCGGCCGCGCCCGCCCGGGCCGACACGGTCTCGTGCCACGGCAAGTTCATCAATCCAATCACCGATGTGTGCTGGTCGTGCCTGTTCCCGCTGTCGATCGGCGGGCTTTCGATCTGGAAGGGTTCGCGGCCCGACCCCAAAAACCCCTCGTTCCCCTTGTGCGCCTGCGGCTCGCCGATCCCGCGCATCGGAATTTCGGTGGGCTTCTGGGAGCCGGTGCGCCTCGTCGATGTCACCAACAAGTCGTGGTGTTTTCCCAACCTCGGCGGGATCCGGCTCAATCCCGGTTTCGACATCGGGCACGGCCACGTTCAGGGTCGCAGCCAGATCGGCGGCAAAACACAGAACTCGTCGCAGTGGCAGTCACATTACTACGTCTATCCGCTGCTCTACTGGATGGAGATCCTGACCGATTTCCTTTGTTTCGAGCAGACCACTTTCGACGTCGCCTATGTGACCGAGATCGACCCGCTGTGGCAGGATTCGGCGCTGACCTCGATCATCAACCCCGAGGTTGCGCTCTTCGCCAACCCGATCGCCACCGCGGCTTGTGCGGCCGACTGCGTCGCGGCGACTGCCAAGCTTCCAATCGACCAGATGTTCTGGTGCGCGGGCTGCAACGGCGGGATGTATCCCTTGAACGGCCACGTCTCGGCGCATGTCACGCCGATCCAGGCCTCGCGGCTCGTCGCCGAACGCATGCTCTACAAGATGCACCGCGAGGCGCTGGCCTGGGGCACGATGGGTTCGAAGGCTCTTTGCCACAAGTACCTGATGCCGGTGATGCGCAAGCAGCAATACCGGCTGCAGATGACCAACCCGATCTCGATGGTGAAGGGCCGATATGCCTGCGCGCCGGTTGGTGCTGCCACCATCATTCCCCAGACTGGCAAGGGCTACCCCGTCAAGGGTGAGGACTTTGGCTACCTCGTCTGGCGCAAGCGCAACTGCTGCATGCGAGCGCCGTGACGGCGCGGAAAGGAAATATGTATGTAGAACAACATCATAATCCTTTCGATCGTCTTGCTGACGATTGACCGGTGGCTGCGATGCCACCCCACCCGATGGAAGGAATCGGGTCGGAAGGGGGTCTCCAAGGTTTGCCGCGTTCCGGCGGTCGGCCTCAGAGCAGGAGACCTGAAATGTACCGGATGCGGCCCGTCAGCCGCAGGTCGGGCTACCACAGGACCTAAGGTGAGATACAAGCGAATGACGTGTCTGAAGCCTCTTTATTTACAGTTGAACTCCCGATCACCTGACGGGGTGGGGAGATCGCGGTGTGAACCGGTTGGTTTGTTGTGCTGCCTACTGGTGAATGCTCGTCGAGCATTCGTGTGCGGGTCGTCCTTTCTTGTCCGCACGCCCGAGCCGCAAGGGGTTAAGCGTTGCACCTACGGGTCCAAGGTTGATCGTCGGAACACGGGAACCATCATCGTCCGCCTGCTTCGGAGCAGGCTATCCGCGGAGACCGGGGATGGGCGCTGGTGGGGCGGAGCCTGCGTAGTAGTCCGAGGGCGGGAAAGCCGTCCACATGGCGAAGGCGGGCAGGAAGTCGGTGGGCTGTCATGACGGAGGAACTACCAGTGGACTCTGGTAATCAAGCCCCACAGGCTTGGCTCCTCGGCGTTCAAAGAAAGCTTTACCAGTGGAGTCGGGAAAACCCCGAAGAACCATACTACGACTTGTGGAATTGGGTGACCGATCCCCGCAACTTGTACATGGCCTGGAGGACGATTGCCGGTAATCGCGGCAAGCGCACTCCGGGGATCGACGGGGCGACCGTAGAGAAAATTGCTGCCGGAGTTGGTGTCGACAGATTCCTTCATGAGCTCCGCGAGGAACTCCGGGCGGGCGAATATCGTCCGTCTCCTGCACGAAGGAAGTGGATTCCAAAGCCGGGCAAACCGGGGAAGTTCCGACCCCTCGGTATCCCTACGGTCAAGGATCGCGTGGTGCAGTGCGCGGTCAAGCAAGCTCTGGAGCCGATCTTCGAGGCCCGGTTCTGGCCTGTCTCATACGGGTTCCGGCCCGGACGCGGCAGTCAGGCCTGTCTCGAACATATCCGTGTGACCATCCAGTCGCGGGGTAAGCCTGCGGCAGATGGCTACCGACACAATGCGCCGTACCAATGGGTAATCGAAGGCGACATTGAGGCCTGCTTCGACAACATCGGACATCATCCCCTGATGGAACGCGTGCGCCACGGCGTCGCGGACCTCAAGGTGAACCGGTTAGTCGTGCAGTTCCTCAAGGCCGGGGTCTTGGAGCATGTCACGTACAGCCCCACCGACACCGGCACGCCTCAAGGTGGCGTGCTCTCACCGCTGCTGGCCAACATTGCGCTGAGCGTAATCGAGGAACGGTATCGGGATTGGGTACGCCGCCCCGAAAGCCCGGAGCTGAAATCCGATGGGATCAGGCTCGCGGCGATCAAGCGCGACAAGGATCGAAAGGCCGGTCGAACGGTCTTCTACCCTGTCCGCTATGCCGATGACTTCCTGATCTTCGTGTCGGGGACCGAAGCTGACGCTCTTGCCGAAAAGCAGGCGCTGGCGACCTACCTGCACGAAACGATGGGTCTGACGCTATCGCCCGAAAAGACGCGCATCACTGCGCTGACTAAGGGTTGTCGGTTCTTGGGATGCCGTGTGCGGCTCAAGTGGGACAAGCGGTTCGGGCTTCATGCCCGGATCGAAATCCCGCGCGAGCCAATCAACGGCTTCCACATACGGGTAAATCAACTGGCCCGGCGGCAGACGCTCCGGCGTTCGCTCACGGCCATGCTTCAGGAACTTAATCCATACCTCCGGGGGTGGTCCGCCTACTACCGCTACTGCGTGGGGGCCAAGCGCATCTTTGCCAGTCTCGACTGGCATGTGCGCCAACGTCTCTGGCTGTGGCTTCGGGCCAAGCACCAACGTGTTCCCGGGAGGAAAGTCGCATCGTGGCGTAGGCCGAGCACCGCCCATCCGGGCAACTCGGTCTGGGCCGAAGGCGGCACGGAGCAATTCTTGATGAGCTACGTGCCGGTTCGGAGGTTCGATCTCAAATGGATGAAGAAACCCGAGTTCGCCAAGGCTTCTGGAGAGCCGGATGCACAACGAAAGGTGCACGTCCGGTTCGGAGAGCAGGCGTGGGAAACTGGCGGTGGAGACACCCCACAGCGCCCACGTCTGACTCTACTGTGAGGACACCCATGACTTTCGCGCGGCTCCCGCACAAATCCCGGCTCTTCGGACTTGCTGGCTTCCTCGCCCTTACCGCCGTCTCGGCCGCTCTCGCCCAGACTATTGACGGCCTCGACCTGAAGGCGATCAAGGCACGCGGAACCGAGGCCACGGCCGATGCGCAGAACCTGGTCGATGCTGTTGCGGGCAAGGGCGAAGCCCACCGCGCCGAAGCCGAGCAACTGCGCGAACAAGGCATGGCGGCTGTCGCCAACATCAATCCTGCCGACTTGCCCAAAGGGCCGGACGGCACAGTCGACTTCGATGAACTTCTGAGCGGGGCCGCCGCCAATACCAGGACGCCGATGGGCGAGGGGCCGATGTTCATCGTCTTCGCCAGCCTGTCGATGCCCGAGGCATCGCTCACCCGGCTGATTGCCGACACGACGAGGGCGGGCGGGGTGGTCGTCTTCCGCGGCTTTCCGGGCGGTAGCACCAAGGCCTTCGCCGAAGGTCTGAAGCGGGTAGTGACCAGCGAGGGCCAAGAGGCTCACTTGGCGATCGACCCGCGCCTGTTCCGCGCCTTCAAGGTCAGCGCCGCCCCGACCTTCGTTGCCGCAGGCCGCGAATATGAGCTTTGCGACGGGCTCGACTGCACTAGCGCGACACCCGATCATGACCGCATCACCGGAAACGTCACGGTCGAATACGCGCTCGAGACCTTCGCCAGCGGCCGGGGGCCCGGCGCTGGTGTTGCGCGCATTGCGCTCGCCCAACTGACCAAGGGCCAGTGAGATGAATGGGCGGGGCTTGCGCAATCGTCGGCGAACTGCGGCCCTTCTTGCCGCCTCCTTCTTCACGATCGCGCTGCTCGCACCAACCGGTGCACACGCGCAGGTCTATATCCCGCCGCCCGACGACCTCATCGAGCCGCAACCCGCGCTTCCGCCCGCAATCGACCCCGGCGTTCCCCCGCCAGCACCCCCACCTCCTTCCGCGCCTGCTACCATGACCTGGGACGAAGCGAAGACGCAGGCCCGCGATCTCGGATCGGCGGTCCGGGGCGCCAGCCAGGGGATCACCAACGCGCCGGGCGCTGCCGGTCAGATTCCGGGCTATCAGGCGAACTATCCCGGGCTCACCCAGTATTACGACAATCCCGGCAATATGGTCGCCGATGGCGCGGCGGAAGGCTACAATAGCGATGCCTATCGCACCGCCAATTCAACTACGCGACCGACCGTCGACGTGAAGCGAAGCGATCTCGCGCGCGCGAATACGGTCACGGAGGACCCCAACGCTTACCTGCAAGGAATGAGCGCTGACGGCTCGACGGGAAACTGCGTGCCGCTGCCACCGGGCTCCGGCGGGGCGAACATGGCTGAGTGGACCTGCAACGTCGGATCGACGGTGGTCGAACAGCCCAAGACCTGCACCCGCAGCCTCTCGGTCGCGGCGTGGAACGAGACGCTTTACCAGTACATCTGCGTCACAAGCCCAGGCTTTGCCGGCTGCGCCTCGCTTGAGGGGAGCAGCCTCTGCCGGAAAACCGGGACCTACCCGGTGCCGCAGTACAATCTCACTGTCGACTATTACGACTGCGACGCGGCCGTCACCGATCCCAACGTGTACCTCATGGGCACGGTGCCCAAGCCGCCGCCGGCCAATGCCTTTCAGGTCGTCAGCAACGTCTACCGCTGCAACAACGAAGGCTTGACCGCGGCGCTGACCTTCGATCCGGTGACCGGCTTCCCGATCCAATATGTGACGGGGCTCCAGCAGTGCGGCTCACTCGCGAGCGAAACCAGCTGCACCCGGACTAGCCCGAACGCTGCAGGCCTGACCGACCGGCAGCTGTGCAAAACCTGGGACTTCATCGGCGATCCCTTCGGCGGCGGGGGCTACCTCACTTGCGCCGAGCCGGCCGCTCCCGAAGAGGTCTATGCCTGCAGTTCCAATGTCGCCGGGATCGTGCCCGAAAGCTCGGTCTCGAAGTGGTTCACCGAAACCTGGACCGACAATGCCTGTTCGGTCGATCTCGGCACCTGTACGCTCGCCAGCGAGACCTGCACCGCGCCGGGCGAGACCCGGCTGATCGACGGCGTGCCGGTGACCCGGCCCTGCTGGGAAGCTACGAAGACCTACCAGTGCCAGACCGTGGTTGGCGGCGGAAGCGACTGCGGCAAGCTCGACGCGACGCCGGGCTGCACCTTTGACCACGAGACCTGTCTCGACGATCCGCCCAGCAGCGACGGCTCGTGCAAGGTTGCCGAGCGGGTCTACAAGTGCCCGATCCCGGGGAGCGCTACGCAACCCGCGCAGTACATCTGCGGCGGCGACGTCTACTGCGTGAACGGCGACTGTGAGCCGATCGTCCGCGAGGCCTCGGACGAATTCAAGGACGCGGTCGTGGCGCTGAACGCGCTCGGCCAGGCCAATTCCGAATTCGACGAGTCCACGCTGACCCTGTTCAAAGGCACAGCCGAGAGCTGCGCGCACAAGGTCTTTGGCCTTGCCAACTGCTGCTCAGGCAAAGGCGTGCCGCTCCTCGTTCCGCTGCTGTGCAGCCCTTCGGAGGTCCTGCTCGACCAGAAGGACGATGCCGGCCTGTGCCACAAGATCGGCACCTACTGTTCGTCGAGCTTTCTTGGCATCTGCCTCACCAAGCGCGACGTATATTGCTGCTTTCAGTCGAAGATCAGCCGCATCCTCCAGGAGCAGGGCCGCCCGCAGATCGGCAAGACTTGGGGCACGCCGAAAAAGCCGCTCTGCGACGGCTTCACGATCTTCGAGTTCCAGCAGCTCGACCTCTCGGTGATGGATTTCCGGGAGATCTACGCGGAGTTCGTCGACGCGGCGAAGCTCCCCGACGAGGCCGCCACGTTCATCGAAATCCAGGCAAAGATCGAGGCCTATTATGCCGCGCACAAGCCCTGAAC
>CAYUVM010000109.1:0-10328 GCA_964447935.1 uncultured Cytophagia bacterium
AAAGTTACATTCTGATGGCGCTCGGGGCGGTGGTGTTGCTTTATATTTTGCAGTTGGCTTTTGCGTAATGATTTAGATTTTTTTATTCAAGCACGTTACACGTTTAACGTTACATGATCTGAAGAGGGAGAAATGCTCTCAAACGTTCTCAGTTGGATAATTTTCTTGCCGATCATCGGCGCGGTGGTGGTCATGCTGGTGCCGCGTCACGCGAAGCAGGCAACCATGATTCGCGGAATTTCGGTGATCGCCACCGGCTTGCAACTGTTGCTGGCGGTTTTCATCTTCATGAAATTCGACCGCAACACCGCCACCATGCAAATGGTCGAACAGGCAAAATGGATTCCTTCATATAATATCGAATACTTCGTTGGCATCGACGGCCTCTCCGTTTCGATGGTGCTGCTAACGGCATTGCTTTCATTTATATGCATCTTTGCCTCCTTTGGCATTGAGAAAGCAGTCAAAGCCTATTTTGCGTTGTTCCTGTTGCTTGACGCCGGCATGATGGGCGTCTTTTGCGCGCTCGATTTTTTTCTCTTTTACGTGTTTTGGGAAGTAATGCTGTTGCCGATGTATTTTCTCATCGGCGTGTGGGGCGGTCCGAGGCGCGAATATGCGGCGATCAAATTTTTCCTTTATACGTTGTTCGGCTCCGTGCTTATGTTGGTCGCAATGCTGGTTTTCTATTTTAATGTGAAAGACCCAGTCACCGGCGGCCATACGTTTAACATGCTGCACATGATGGATCAAACCCTCCATCAAGGCTTGTTGAGCCAGTTCAACGTGCGTTTGCTCGTTTTCGTGGCGCTGTACATCGGTTTTGCGATTAAAATTCCGGCCTTTCCATTTCACACCTGGTTGCCCGATGCCCACGTCGAAGCGCCGACGCCGATCAGCGTTATTCTGGCCGGCGTGCTGTTGAAGATGGGAATTTACGGCTTGCTGCGTATCAGCTATCCGGTATTGCCCGATGCCATGCGCTACAAACCCTTCGCCTACGGTTTTACGATTATTGCGGTGATCAATATTGTTTACGGCGCGCTCTGCGCCATGGCGCAAAAAGATTTGAAGAAGATGGTCGCTTATTCTTCTATCGGCCACATGGGCGTGGTGATGCTCGGCATGGTCGGATTAACCCCGCTCGGCATGAACGGCGCAGTGATGCAAATGTTCAATCATGGCACCGTCTCCGCGATGCTCTTCTTGCTCGTCGGCGTGATCTATGATCGTGCCCATCATCGTGATGTCGACGGCTTCGGCGGCCTGGCGCAACGTATGCCGATTTATACCGGTATTGTTACCGTGGCGTTTTTTGCCAATCTCGGCTTGCCCGGCCTTTCGAGTTTCATCAGTGAAGCCTTCAGTTTTCTCGGCGCTTTTAGTTCGACGGAATTTGACCTGAGAATTTACACCATTGTCGGCACGCTCGGCATTGTGTTAGTTGCCGGCTACATGTTGTGGACGCTGCAACGCGTTTTTCTCGGCCAATTGAATGCGAAGTACGCCGATCTGCCCGAAATTAACCGGCGTGAATTGTTCACGCTCGTGCCACTGGCCATCATCACCATTTTCCTCGGCATTTATCCCGCGCCGCTATTGAATTTGCTGGAGGTGACATTGAATAATCTGATCGTCGTGATGAAAGAAGCCCCGACAATGTGGGGAATGCAATAAAATGCTCGAAGTAGCGCCTTATGAACTTTGGCATTCAAGTTCGGTAATCTTTCGTAGTCCTCGCCCCTTGTGGGCGGCTATCGAAGTCATGAAATTCGCGGCAGCAACAATGCCCCACAAAGGCGCAGGACTACAAGTTATTACCGATTTTAATTGTCACAAATCGCATTAGGCGTAAAAATGTGGAAATGCAAAAATTTTTGCTTTGCAAGATTGAATGCCTAAAGGCATTACTACAAACAGTTTTGGAGTTGACATGGATTCCACTGCAGTGGCAGCAAGTTTAAAAGCGAATATAACGAGTCTCAGCTACTTTGTGCCCGAGTTGATTCTCATCGGCTTGATGGTGTTGTTGATGCTCGTCGATGTCATGATCCAGCGCGAGAAAACGCCGTGGCTTGGCATGATCGCGCTCGGCGGCAGCGTGATCGCGCTCATCGCCGTGTTGGCGCAAGCCTCGTTGCCACCGATGGGTTTGTTCAACAATATGATGGCGGTCGACCCGTTCTCGTGGTTTTTCAAAATTCTTTTTCTCGGCGGCATGGTGATGGTGGTCTTTCTGTCGATGTCATCGCTCGAACTGGCCGGCCGCAATGTTGGCGAATATTTTATTCTGCTCACGGCCACGACCCTCGGCATGTTTTGGATGGCCTCGGCGACGAATTTGCTGACGATTTTTATCGCCATTGAAACGGTGAGTATCACCTCGTTCGCGCTCGCAAGCTATTTGAAAACCGTCAAACGTTCCAGCGAAGCCGGGTTAAAATATACGATCTACGGCGTCTTTTCCTCCGGGTTAATGTTATACGGCATGTCGTTGTTGTACGGCCTCACCGGCTCGTTGAACATCTTTGAAATAGCCAAAATTCTCTCGGGATCATCGCCGAATGCGTTGACGCTTTTTGTTTCGGTGTTGTTGATTATGGCCGGCTTCGGCTATAAAATTGCCTCGGTGCCGTTTCATTTTTGGGCGCCCGATGTTTATGAAGGCGCGCCGACGCCGGTCACCGCGTTTTTTAGCGTCGGCCCGAAAGCCGCGGGCTTTGCGTTGCTCATGCGTTTTTTTAACACCGCGCTGGCCACTACCGAAGACGGCGCCATTTGGTACACCGTGGCGAATGTCAACTGGCCGCAACTGCTTGCCGTCGTCTCAGCCGCCACGATGACGCTGGGCAATCTCATTGCGATCAAGCAGAACAACTTGAAACGTCTGTTGGCTTATTCGAGCATCGCGCACGCCGGTTATGCGCTCATGGGCATCGTGCTGTTGACGCGCGAAGGCATGTACGCTACTTTATTTTATCTCGCGGCGTATTATTTGATGAACCTCGGCGCTTTTCTGGTCGTGATCATTTGTCAGGACATTATCAAAAGCGAGCGCCTCGAAGATTACCGCGGCCTCGGTTTTCGCGCCCCGGCCGTGGCGGCGGCCATGACGATTTTTCTGTTTTCATTAACCGGCTTGCCTGTAACGGTTGGCTTCGTCGGAAAATTTTATTTGTTGGCGGCATTGGTGCGCGGCGGAGAGCAATATATTTGGCTCGCCGTCGTCGCCGTGCTCAACACCGTTGTCTCTTTATTTTATTACGCGCGCATTATCAAAGCGATGTACTTGGAATCGACCGCCGATGCCGTCATGACGCGCCTGCCGGTCTCGTTTGCCGCGACGGTTTTGCTGGCCGTCTTCGCGGTGCCCACGGTTTTGTTGGGCATTTTTTGGGGGCCGTTATTTGATTGGGCGACAGCTTCGGTGAAGTTTTTTACCGGCGTTTAAGGCGGTGAGACGTACCGCCGGCAAAATTTTTAAGTCAATCTGCAAAGACTGGAAAACCACGATTTGCAGATTGACTTTTTATTTTCGACGACAATGATAAAATTTTAACTTGCACTCTTCGAAAGTTTTTCGTAGCTTCTTCCCACTATTATTTCCAAATGTAATTGAAGATCGGTCACCGCTGCCGATCTAAATTCTTGCCGCTTCTCATGGATGATGTTTGGCTGTTGAGCGAGGTCAAGTTGTCCATGCGGAATATTTGTTTTTTCCTATTTATTCGATTTCATCCAATCAACGCAATTGCCGCAAGTTTTACGGCAACGGCCCGTCCGGATTATTTTTATAACGGATACCGTGCGATGAACCAGAACTTGAATCTCCTTCGACGCTGTTTCATTGAGTTCACGTTGCGTATTTTTCGGCAGAGTACCCAGCGTCCGGCCCTGGCCGGCTTGCTGAGCTGGCTCTGTTTCACTTTCGCCTGCAGTTGGCTTTTGTTTCGTGTTCAACACCAGCTTGCGGCGGCTTCTCACGACAACCGCGTCTCGACGCACGATCCGCATTTTCCGAATCTTTGGCAGTGGTTGCACTTGCCGGAACAAAAATTCCTCGGTGCTTCGCTGCTTGGCTGGCGCGGAGTTGATGCTGAAAATAGCGCCAGGGTCTTGAGCGCTTATCCTCATCTCGCCGCCCTCGAACGTCAATTTGCCGATCTCGTGCGCGCTTATCCGCATCTGGCGCACCTTGAAAAAATCGGTGAAACCACGGCCTGGAAAAAACCGCTGTGGGCTATCCGCCTTTCGGATCATCCCGAGCGCGACGAAGATGAGCCGGCCATCCTTTTTACCGGCGTTCATCATGCGCGCGAACCGCTGGGCGCGTTGATCTGCTACGAAATTCTGCGCGAGTTGCTCGCCAACTACGATAAAAGCGCCCGACACGCGCGCCTTGTGGATAGTTTGGAAATCTGGTTGGTGCCCATCGTGAATCCCGACGGCTACGAGTATATCATGCAGAACCAACTGCAATTTCCGTGGTGGCGAAAAAATTTGCGGGACAACAACGGCGACGGTGTGTTCGATCCGCTGGTAGACGGCGTCGATCTCAATCGCAATTATGATTTTAATTGGGACGAAGGCGGAGACGGTAATCCGGCGAGTTGGTTCTATCGCGGCGGCAGCCCGTTTTCCGAAAAAGAAATTCAGGCGTTGCGCGACCTGGCATGGCGGGAGAATTTTCTGGTCGGGGTCTCCTATCACAGCTATGGCGAGTCGGTGTTGTATCCATGGGGAAATTATCATCGCGCGCCGGATCAGGAATTGATTATCGACATCGCCCAACGCTGCGCCGAGCGCATCGGTCGGCTCTCCGGCAATGGCGCGTATAGTGTTTTGCCATTGAATGGCCGCATCGGCCAAAGCTCGATTTGGATGTACGGCGAGCTGGGCACGATGGATTACATCATCGAAACCGGCGAATCTTACTTTGCCGCACCAGAAGACATCCCGCGGATTATCCACGAAAATGTGCCGGGCGCCTTATTTTTACTTGAACGCATGCTCGGCAGCGGCATTACGGGACATGTGCGCGATCTGGTGACAGGAAAACCCGTGGCCGCCGAAATTCACGTCAACGGCTGTGACGCGGATTATGTCAAATGTCGGCGCGCCGACCTCACGCGTGGACGCTTTGATCGATTGCTGTTTCCCGGAAATTATACCCTCGAAATTCGCGCGCTTGGTTATAAGACTGAAATTCTTACCGGCATCCAGGTGCAGCCGAACACCACCACCGGCTTGGAGATAGCGTTGACGCCGCAGCCCGTTTTGACTTTGCCGAGCGCGCATTAAGAAATAACCTTTGGGATAAGTTGCTGCCAAAGTTTTTAGTCATGGTGAGCGGAGTCGAACCATGAGACGCCCCTCGACGTATTAACGCGTTTTAAATTTTTCGACAATTGTACTGCTCAAGTAACACAAGATTGGTCTCTCTCATTAACATGCCGCCACTGGAAGTGGCGACGCCGATATTTCCCGCCGCGCAGCAGATGGCCATTTGCAAGCAAACGGGTAGCGGCCATTCTTTTTGGCAGCCGTAAATAAATCCGGCGCAGAACGCATCGCCGGCGCCGGCGGTGTTGCGGATTTTTTCGGGTGGCAGTTCAAGCGCGCCCTGCCAACAACCTTCGCCGTTTTTGCGCAGCGCCAAGCCGCCCTCAGGAAAATGAATCGCCACGCCACGATTGACGCCCGCTTCCAAAAGTTTGTTGGCTGCAGCTTTAATTCCGTCTCTTAATAAAACATCATCCTGCCGCGTTCTGATTCCCGTTGTGCGTTCCGCCTCGATTTCGTTGATGATCAGATAATCCACGTAAGGCAAAGTCGGCAAAATCACGCGCGGGAAAATTTCGCTCTCTGCCGTGACCACGTCAATCGAGGTGATAAGTCCGGCGGCCTGCGCCATTTGCAAAACGCGGCCGGCTCTCGTGCCGAACGCCGCATCCGGTTGATCAAGTTTTTCGAGCAAAAGCAAATAACCCAGATGCAGCCATTGCGCCAAACAATGGTCGAAATCAAAATGGGCGACATCGAGCAAATTATTCGTGCCGGGATGATAGAAAAACGTGCGGCGATTGCTCGCTTGCGAGAACATCACCTCGGTGTGCGCCGTGGGCGCTTCCGGCGTGGCAACCAGTTGAAACGTGTCAATATCGCGCCGGTGGCAATCGGTGAGAATAAAATGGCCGTCTTCATCCTCGCCGACCAAACCCAGCGCATACAGCGGCAGTTCCGGATCAATCGCGCGTAAATTGCAAATTACATTATAGGCACAGCCGCCGGTACTGCTCGCCTCTTCACGGATGAACGCGAGGCCTTCTTCCTGCGGATAATGATCGATGAGGCGAACATGATCGATGATCCAATTACCGGCGCATACAAAACCTTCTCGATGCGGCATATGGTATTCCTTCGCGGCGTCGTTGCGTGATTCTACCGAGTTAAGTGAAATTTTAAAAAGCTGCTTTGATCGTATAATTTATCATCGTGACCAAAATACAAAAAAGTCACTCCACAAACAACTGGAAATTTTGTCCATGAAAACAAAAGCCCCGCGCCGAAACGCAGGGCTGAGAGAAGCAACAAAGAAATTGTAGGATTCGCGGTGACAACAGTGCTGAGGTTTTACACGCGTTTCAATTCCACCGTCACTGCAGTTCCAATCTCCGCAATGGCATAATTCCCATTTTTCGCCGGGCCGCAGTTCACGACAACGGTATCGCCGATTTTTGCTTGCCCGCGCGCTTCGTGGATGTGGCCGCAGACGACGAGAACGGGTTTGACTTGATCAACCCACTTGCGAACTGCGGTGCTGCCGAGATTGACGCCGGAGGCATTGCGATCAACTTCAGAGTTGCGTGGCGGGCAATGCGTTACCATAATGTAGCGCGGACTACCTGCGACTGGTGCGTGGCTTGCAGCGAGAAAATGGTCCAATTCTTTTTCGGAAAATTCGTACATGTCGCCGCGCCACGGCGGCATCGCGGAGAGGCCGAAGAAGCCAATGTCGTTGAAGCGCACGCCGCGTTGGTGCAATGAAACACCGCGCTCGAGCAGGAGTTGGTCGATTTCGGGGCTATCGCAATTGCCGGCGACGGCGAAAACGTTCGTCGTATGCGCTTGCGCGAGATTGAGCAGGTGATCGACTTCGGGAGGTTTCCCAAAATTCGTGAAATCACCGCCGATGATGAGCAGGTCGGCGCGCGGCTCGTTGGCGAGAATTTTTTCAAAACGGCCAACGTCGCTGTGAATGTCGGTGATGCAGAGGAGACGCATAAGGTACGTAGTTACGCTTTCAAGTGTAGAGGTTTTAGAATTAGAAAGCTTTCCCAATATACAACATTCCGACGCTTGAAGGCGCAACTACAAACGTTTCATCCGTATCGTCCTTCGATGTATTCCGCGGTTTTCGGATTCTTCGGCGTGAGGAACATGTCGGTGGTGGGACTGTGTTCCATCAGCTCGCCAAGCAGCATGAAAATGCATTCTTCGCTGACCCGGCGGGCTTGCGCCATGTTGTGGGTGACGATAACAATGGTGTAGCGCCCCGCCATGCTGAACATCAGCTCTTCGATGCCGCGAGTGGCTTCGGCATCAAGCGCGGAGCACGGCTCATCCATTAAAATAACGTCCGGCTTCAACGGCAGGAGGCGGGCGATGCAGAGTTTTTGCTGCTGTTCGAGTTGAAGGGAGATTGCTTTTGTGTGCAGTTTATCTTTCAGATCTTTCCAGAGGAAAACTTCCGTCAACGATTTTTCGACAATCTCATCAAGCTGCGATTTTTTTAAGGCGCTGCGCTCGGAGTGAATACGCATGCCGAAGACGATATTTTCGTAAACCGAAATGGGCAGCGGATTGGGGCGCTGAAAGACCATGCCGACGGATTTGCGCAGCTCGGTCAACGACACGTCGGGATCGTAAATATTTTTGTCGAGAATTTTGATCTCGCCAGAAGTCGTGACGTAGCCGTAGCGCTCGTTGACGCGGTTGAAACAACGCAGCAGCGTGCTCTTGCCGCAGCCGGAGGGCCCGATAAGGCCGGTGATGATGCCGTGCCGAATTTTTACGCTAACATTGATCAACGCCTGAAATTTGGCGTACCACAAATTGAGCTTGTCGGTTTCGATGCAGTATTTGGTGTCGTCACTCATTCGCTATCCAAAAATACCATTCACATATTCAAACGTTTTTTGTTCTTTCGGTTTATCCGAAAAAATCACGTCCGTGCGATCGATTTCAATCAAGTCGCCATTAAACAAGAAAGCCGTCCGATTGGCCAGACGCCGCGCTTGTTGCACCAAGTTGGTGACGAGAATGATAGTGACTTGAAAACGCAATTCTTTGAGCACGTCTTCAATGCGCATCGTCGTCACCGGATCAACGGCAATGGAAAATTCATCGAGACACAGAATTTCCGGTTGATGCGAGAGCGCGCGCGCGATGGTGAGGCGCTGCTGTTGTCCGCCGGAAAGCTTGGTGCCAAGGCTGCTCAAACGATCTTTGACTTCATCCCACAGCGCGGCTTGGCGCAGGCAGCGTTCCACGAGTTCATCCAACTGCGCTTTATCGTTAACGCCGGCCATGCGCGGCGCAAAAGCAACGTTGTCATAAATCGAGAGCGGTAGTCCCACCGGCAATGGAAAAACCATGCCGATTTTGCGGCGCAGCTCGTGTACACTCTTCATTTTTTTCGTGTCTTCGCCGTCGATTTTCACCGTGCCGCCGACGGCAACGCCGGGAACAAACTCAATGGTGCGGTTGATCACTTTTAACAACGTCGACTTGCCGGATTGCGCCGGGCCGATGATGCCGATGATTTCGTTTTTATAAATGTCGAACGAAATTCCCTTGATGGCATTAACTTGGCCGTATTTAACCGTCAGATTGGAAATTTCGATTTTTTTTTCAGAGTTTTGCATTCAATAACAATCTGTTAGCAATAAACGGTAAAGCGTATTCATTAACAAGCGCTCAGCCACAAGTCAACGAAATCACCATTTTTTCCGCGAGCGCAAATAAACTCGCAAGGTGATCGATAGCGCGTTGACAAGCAACACGGTGCCGAGCAGAACGACGGCGGTGCCATAAAGCGTCGCCTCGGGAACGCCCGGAACTTGCGTGGAAATGGTGAAAAGGTGCATGGATAACGCCATGCATTGATCGAAAATATTGTAAGCGAAAATATCCCCCTCGGAGATTTTTTTGAAAAACACGGCGCCGGTGAACATCACGGGCGCGGTTTCGCCGGCGGTGCGCGAAACTTGCAAAATCACGCCGGTCAAAATGCCGCTGATGGAATTCGGCAAAACGATGTGACGAATCGTTTGCCAACGCGTCGCGCCGACGTTCCAGCACGCCTCGCGGAACGCCATCGGCACTGAGGAGAGCGACTCTTTGGTGCTGGCGATGATTACGGGCAGCGTCATAATCGCCAGCGTAAGGGCAGCGGCAAGAACCGAGCGGCCCATCTGGGCAAACAACACAAACGCACCGAGGCCGAACAACGCATGCACAATGCTGGGGACACCGGCGAGATTGACCACGGCGAGATTGATGATGCGCGTGAACCAATTCTCGCGCGCATATTCGTTCAGGTACACGGCGGCAAAAACGCCAATCGGCGCTGAAATCAGCAGGGAGATGACGACCAAATACATCGTGCCGAGAAACGGCGCCCAGATGCCGCCGCCCCGCATGCCGTTTTTCGGGTTGGTCAGCAGAAAATCAAGGGAGAGGCTGGGGAACGCCTTATAAAAGAGATAAGACAAAATCATGAGCAACGGCGCGATCATCAAAACGGCCATGGCAAAAAAAACCGTTTTTGCTGCGGTCTCGGTGCGTTGCTTTTTGCGAACTAATGCGGTTTCGGTAAACATAGGTTCGTTGCTCGTTGCCTCGATTTTCCTCATTAAAAGTTTCAATGAAGATCGGGGCATCCAGTTTATTTTCCCTTAATTCCTTTAACAACTAAATCGGCAACTAAATTAACCACAAACGTAATTGAGAACAATAGAATGCCGATAATAAATAATACTTGATAGTGATCCGAACGCACCGGCGCTTCGCCGAGTTCGGCGGCAATCGTTGCCGTCAATGTGCGCACCGGATCGAGAACGCTATCCGGAATCTGTACTGCATGTCCGGTCGCCATCAACACGGCAATGGTCTCGCCGACGCCGCGACCGACGCCGAGCAAAGCTGCAGCGAGCAGGCCATTTTTAGCGGCAGGGAGGAGGACACGATAAACCATTTGCCATTTGGTGGCGCCCAGCGCCAGCGAAGCTTCACGATAGGAGTCCGGTACGGCTTTGAGCGCATCT
>CAYUVM010000110.1:0-10320 GCA_964447935.1 uncultured Cytophagia bacterium
GCGCGCCGGATTCACTATAGGTTGGTGTGTACGTTTACCTATCATTACAATGGCGGCTCAAACCCAAAGATTTGTTTCTGTTGCGCCATGCGCAAATGCCCGCCTGCCAGCTTGAAACCGAATTTATTTCGAACCCCGCGCAGCTTGAATTTCTCGCCGCGCCGGCCAATCAGGATCATCTGGCCAGCGCCGTTGCCGACGGCATCAGCGATTACGCCGAAGTGCATTCCGCCGCCAAACGCCACTGACTTATCCTGACAACATTAGCTTCACGAAAGCCCCTTCTTTTTTAAAGGACGGGGCTTTTCTGATTTGGGGAACCACCTTGCCCTGAGTCTCTGCAGAAGCGAAGAGACCGGGGGACGAATCCGTATGCACCTAACCTTTTGAATGCGAAAAAACGCTTGCTTGCCGCGAGAAGAGGCGCTATATTTTATAACCTTCACGAACAAAAGGGAAAACCGTATGCCGGAAACACAAGCAAGCTGGTTCGATAAAATTGCCGATTTTTTTCGCAAACTCTTTGGCGGCGGCGATCCCAGCACGCCGAAACCGCCGACACCCACACCGCCCAATCCACCCACGCCGCCGCCGGTAACGGCACGTTTTATTGCGGTTGATGCGGGCCATGGCGGCCACGACACGGGCGCCATTAACAATCAGGTGGGGATTAACGAGAAGACCATCACGCTGGCGATCTCCCAAAAGCTCAAAAAAGTGCTCGAAGATCGCGGCCATCGCGTGCGCATGACGCGTAGCGACGATGCCTTTATTGAATTGAGCCGCCGTGCCGAAATTGCCAACACCGCCGGCGTGGAAATTTTTGTGAGCATTCACTGCAACTCTGCGGAAACGCCCACGGCAGCCGGCATTGAATCCTATCATCATACCAACGCCACCACCGGCAAAGTGCTGGCGACCAAAATTCACGAGAAAGTGATGGCCGCGTTTCCAGCGCACGCCAATCGCGGCGTCAAATCTGCCAACTTTGTGGTGTTGAAAGAAACGCAAATGCCCGCCTGTTTGATCGAAACCGAATTTATCTCGAACCATCAACAGGCGCAATTTCTCAAAGACCCGGCGAATCAGCAAAAGATGGCCGTGGCGATTGCCGACGGGATTGCGGCGTATTTTAGGTAAAATGGCAAAAATGAAAATCCAGGTTTAACGGGAGCGAACAGAGCAAACGGAGAATTCTTTCTCTATTGGCTCCTGGTCAACAAACATTCAATTTCAAGCAAGAGGGGATGACCATGCATTCTTTGTTTGAAAAAGCTTTCGGCCTGACCGAAACCGTCATTGCCGCGGCGATTGAAGTTCACCGTGACAAAGGGCCGGGACTCATTGAATCCATTTACGAATGGTGCTTATTGAAGGAACTTGAGTTGCGTGGCATGAAGTGTGTGAGCCAACAATCGGTGCTGATCAAATACAAGAGATTCACGCGGGAAGAACCCCTGCGCTTTGATGTGTTGGTCGAGGGATGTTTGTTGGTAGAAGCGAAGGCGGTTGAGTATATTCTGCCGATTCATAAGGCGAAACTGCTGAGCTATATGAAGTTGCTCGATCTGCCTCTCGGTCTGCTCATCAATTTCCACGAGATGAAAGTCACCGACGGCGTCAACCGTTTGATTCTGCCCGGAGCGAACAAGTGAAATGATGAACCCATCACATAAAAACAAACTTGCACCTATTAAACAGGAGCGAACAGAGTAAACAAAGAATTTTTTCTCCGTTTACTCTGTTAACTCCTGTTCAACGATGAACCCATCACATAATAAATGTCGCGTTAAAGAAAATGCCCATGATCAAATTCATCAAATGTGCCGAAGACACCGGGTTTGAGCAAATGGCGCAAGCGCTGGAGAACAGCGGCATCACCGTGCTCAAAAAATACAAGCTCACCGGTTTGTTCAAAGTCGAGGTGCCGGATGATCATCCGACGCTGCTGACGCCGGCCAAAGGGCTGTCGAAACAAAGTTTGCAAAATGCGGTACAAGGCTTGACGGTCACGGAAGTGTATGATGATTTTCCGGTCAAAGCCTTGCTCGATCAAGCCGTGCCGCGCGCGAGTGTTGATCTCGTGTGGAAGCGCCTGCAGAACGAAGGCGAGGGCATGATCATCGGCATTTGCGATTCGGGTGTCGATGTCACGCATGGCGATTTAGCCGGAAGAATTCTCGGCACCGCCGATTTCACCGGCGAAGGCGACTTTGACGGCAACGGCCACGGCACGCATTGCGCGACCATTGCCGCGGGCGACGGCAGCCGCTCCAACGGCAAATATCGCGGCGCCGCCCCCAAAGCAAAATTGTTTATGGCCAAAGGCCTTGATTCTGCGGGCCAAGGCTCTGCATCTGCAATCGCTGACGGTATAGAATGGTTACATGAGCGTGGTGCGCACGTGATCAGCCTCAGCCTGGGCGGCACGGCGCAGCCCAATGTTAAAGATATTTTACAAGTAACGTGCGAAGCCGCCGTGGACGCCGGTATCGCGGTGTTCTGCGCCGCGGGCAACAGCGGGCCGGGTGAACGCACGATCGCCACACCGGGTGTTTCGCCCAAAGTGATTACCGTCGGCGCCTCGGATGACGAGGATAAAGTCGCAAGTTTCAGCAGCCGCGGCCCGACCGTTAATGGCGATGAGAAACCGGATGTGGTGGCGCCGGGCGTGAACATCATCGCCGGGCGTTCTAAAAATACTGCGCTGGGCCGCGTCGTTGACGATTATTATGTCGAGCTTTCCGGCACGAGTATGGCCACTCCGTTCGCGGCGGGCATCGCATTGCTGATGTTGGAAGCCAACCGCGATTTGCAGCCGCCGGAAATCAAAACGGCGCTGGAAAAGACCGCGCTGGATTTGCAAACCGGCAACGATAATATTGAAGGTGAAGGCCGCATTGATGCCTACGCGGCGATTACCGGCGAGCGGCCCCGTGGTGAACCGGAGGCGCCGGTTGCAGCGCCCGCCTCTTCGTGTTTGTTGCGCCGTCTCTTTGGCAGCAGCGCAGCGGCGATGGCGTTATTTTATTTTACGCGCGACCGCGTGCTGGCCCCGCTCCCGGGTGGCGCCTGGTTGATCGTGCGGTATTACCAATTGTCGCGATTTATTTTGCGGCAGGGGAAATTGCGGCCAGCGCTAGGCCGGTGAAACTGAAAATAGATTTGTTGCATTAGGACGAAATCACAACTTTGTACTTCAACAGGGATGATCATGGCAAGGATAGCTTCGATGGATAGTGTTTTTGTGCGCGTCAATGAAAAGCAGTATGGCCCTTTTTCGCCGCGCGAATTGCGGGCGATGATTGAGAAAGGCAAATTTGGCAAAGACGATTTAATTTGGAATGAAGATCAGGATCAGTGGGTCACCGCCACGGATTTTAATGCGGTGCGCTACATGCTGCCGAGCAGCGATGGTGCGGAGCAGCGTTCGAAACGCGTGATTGCCGTCGGCGGCGGCAAAGGCGGCGTCGGCAAAACCGTGCTCACCTCCTCAATCGGCGTTGGGCTGGCCAGCCTCGGCAAAGACGTCGTGATGGTCGACGCCGATCTCGGTGGCGCCAACCTGCACACGGTGATGGGAATCCTCGAGCCGAAATATACGTTTTTTGATTTTTACACGTTGGCTGTGGAAGACATTAACGACATCGTCTTGCCGACGCCGGTGGAGCGGTTGAAATTGATCAGCGGCGCCTGCGGCACGCTCGGCCTCGCCAATCCGAAATACCAGCAAAAGCTCAAATTCATTCGCCAATTGCGCGCCATTGACGCCGATTTTATTTTGCTCGATCTCGGCGCCGGCTCGTCGTTCAATGTGATTGATTTTTTTCTCGCCGCCGATGACGGCATCGTCGTCACCAACCCCGAGCCGATGGCGATTCAGGAATGTTTTAATTTCATCAAAATTTGTTTGCTGCGCCGCTTGCAGCTCGCGTTTCGCAGCAACGAGCGGGTGATGGCGATTCTCGAAAGCGATGAGTTGACGCGCCCGGGCCGCATTCACATTCCGATGACGGAAGTGGTGAAAAAAGTCCGCGAGATTGACGGCACCGCCGCCGGCATGATGGAAGAAGTGCTCGCGGCCAACCGCCCGAAATTAATTCTCAACATGGTGATGCAAAAGGACGACATCAAAGAAGGCATCGCCATTCAGGCCGCGGCGACGGAATTGCTGTCGATTGACGTCGAGTATCTTGGCTTCATCACCTACGATCAAAATGTCCGCAACGCCGTGCGCGAGTTTAAGCCGTTTTTGCTGCAAAATCCGCAGTCGCCGGCCTCGCAGGATCTCGCCAAATTGATCAGCGTCAAAATTCTCGGCCAGTCGTCGGTCAACAGCTTTTTCGAGAAACGCAAACTGCGCCGCCAGCTCATGGAACAGCGCGCCGAATATCCCGAAATCAATTTGCAACAGCAAGCGCCGATTTGCTCGATCAAATGTTTCTACTGGGGCGACTGCGATTATCAAAACGGCGGCCACCCCTGTTCGGTGCGGCATCTGGAGCCGATGTTTAAGCAGTAGGCTTAAGATCATTTGAGCAAAAATATCTTGACATTGTGAATTTTTTTGTTAATCTAAAATTGTTGCGGTCGTGAAGCGCGCCGGCCTAACTTCTTTGTAAACTTCGGCGTGTTGGCGAAACGTGATTCTTCTAGCCCGCTTCGCCAGCCGGGGTCAAAAACAGAGGCGGCAACATTTTTTAAATTAAGAGTTTAATTCTATGAGAAGCCGGTTTAGTGGAATCACGCGGTGTTGCACACCTTAGATTTTATTAAATTTAAGCGGTAAATTAGCCATCATGAAAGAACATTCAGAAAGCAGAGTGACCGATGAAAAAGGGCTAAAAAGTGGCCAGAATCACAACCACCCGTGTAGGTGTTTGTTTATTAAAGGTTCAAACCCCCCGCAGTCAAAATAAACTCCAGGCGAGATACTGGATTGCGACATGTGTGCTTCGTGTTATGCTCGCCGGAAGAAACGGTAGCGGTCAAAATAAACTCCAGGCGAGATACTGGATTGCGACATCTTGCGCCAGGATCGGCGCGGCGAAGGCCAGAATAATGGCCGGTCAAAATAAACTCCAGGCGAGATACTGGATTGCGACATGGTGGTGGTGCTTTTCTTTGTTGATTGAGCAAGAAGGTCAAAATAAACTCCAGGCGAGATACTGGATTGCGACATCAATCACGCCCGTAATGGTGATACCGCCGGCTTTGGTAAGTCAAAATAAACTCCAGGCGAGATACTGGATTGCGACATGACGTGTTGACGGAGCCATGGGTACAACACGGCGATGGTCAAAATAAACTCCAGGCGAGATACTGGATTGCGACCGGATGCTTTTGGTAGCAATTTTACGGCCTCCTTTGTGATGTCAAAATAAACTCCAGGCGAGATACTGGATTGCGACTCAACGAAGCTCCTCCGAGCGACGTTGCCGTTGTAGTCAAAATAAACTCCAGGCGAGATACTGGATTGCGACTTCAAATTTGTGAGAGAAAGACGGGTCGCCAAAAATCGCGTCAAAATAAACTCCAGGCGAGATACTGGATTGCGACTGGTATACCATTTTCTTTTTTGGGCCGGCTTCTGCCAGCGTCAAAATAAACTCCAGGCGAGATACTGGATTGCGACCAAATACTCCATCGTGCATGCTGACCCCTTTAGGGTCAAAATAAACTCCAGGCGAGATACTGGATTGCGACTGAATAGGAGCGGCGGAGGTGTCTTTGGGATCATTCACCAAGTCAAAATAAACTCCAGGCGAGATACTGGATTGCGACCACGGTGCGGTAGCTCGAATCAGCGTGCCAGATGTATAATCTTCCGTCAAAATAAACTCCAGGCGAGATACTGGATTGCGACTTCCCAAAGATCCCATTTCGCTCCAGGCCATTGACGCCGTCAAAATAAACTCCAGGCGAGATACTGGATTGCGACGGTTGGTGGCTTTACGGCAACCGAGTCACCGCCGGCAAAGCGTCAAAATAAACTCCAGGCGAGATACTGGATTGCGACACAAAAGAATCATCTTTTCGACGCCGTGAGGACGGCGAAGCTCAGAAGTCAAAATAAACTCCAGGCGAGATACTGGATTGCGACATGAAAATGCCACCCGCAGGACGAACCTTACGGGTGGACATGTCAAAATAAACTCCAGGCGAGATACTGGATTGCGACGCCTGGACCCATCGAAGTGTAGTCATTACTATTGCAACCCAGGTCAAAATAAACTCCAGGCGAGATACTGGATTGCGACGGGTTGTGTCGATGGGGGTGGCCTTGGTTTTGCCGTTCGTGGTCAAAATAAACTCCAGGCGAGATACTGGATTGCGACTTGCGCGAAGCTGCGCCACGAGCTGCTCAAGCCTCCGCAAAGTCAAAATAAACTCCAGGCGAGATACTGGATTGCGACTCGATCACCACGGTGCCTTCGAAAGGCACGTACATGTCAAAATAAACTCCAGGCGAGATACTGGATTGCGACCTTGCGCCGCAACTTCTTCCAGCAACCCTTTTTCTTTTAGATCGTCAAAATAAACTCCAGGCGAGATACTGGATTGCGACTTTGTACAACATGCCGGGTTTGGGCGTCAGTGTGGCGGACGTCAAAATAAACTCCAGGCGAGATACTGGATTGCGACCTGGATCCTCCATGTCGGTTTTACGATTCGGTGCCCGCTTGTCAAAATAAACTCCAGGCGAGATACTGGATTGCGACCTTTTATTCGCAGCTTGCGCCTGCAGCAACTGATCACGTCAAAATAAACTCCAGGCGAGATACTGGATTGCGACGCAAAAAGAGAGTCGAACTCGGCGATCTTTCTCATCACCCAGCCGTCAAAATAAACTCCAGGCGAGATACTGGATTGCGACCCTTTGTTTACAACGATGTTGCCGACTAATGGCTGACGGTCAAAATAAACTCCAGGCGAGATACTGGATTGCGACCCTTTTGTTTGCGTTCTGCATCGCTGCCTACATTGTGCAAAGTCAAAATAAACTCCAGGCGAGATACTGGATTGCGACATCTTCAATCGACACTACCTTGCCTTCGACGATATGCCGTTGGCGTCAAAATAAACTCCAGGCGAGATACTGGATTGCGACCCAAAATCCGGGATCGAGTATTCTCCGTAGGACTGGGGTCAAAATAAACTCCAGGCGAGATACTGGATTGCGACACGTCAGCCTCAGTCTCTTGTCGAGAGCCGGCACAGTCAAAATAAACTCCAGGCGAGATACTGGATTGCGACCTCATGATCACGATCAGTCGTGCCATCCACTTTTGCTTGCGGTCAAAATAAACTCCAGGCGAGATACTGGATTGCGACTGATTGAACGTGCACGGTCCGGTGTGTTGCCCACCGGTACAGTCAAAATAAACTCCAGGCGAGATACTGGATTGCGACACCTGCCCACTGGCGAGGTCCGAAAAAATGGTGGCGAGGGTCAAAATAAACTCCAGGCGAGATACTGGATTGCGACAATATTGCCGGGGACGGGGTCGAGTTCGTACGTCATCTCACGTCAAAATAAACTCCAGGCGAGATACTGGATTGCGACCGTTCCAGAGTTCAGATGTTCATCAACCCCATCTATTATTGTCAAAATAAACTCCAGGCGAGATACTGGATTGCGACTATCTGCGCGACGGCGAACGCGCAGGACTTTTCCAAGGTCAAAATAAACTCCAGGCGAGATACTGGATTGCGACAGCAAAGCATCTTCAAGCAACACTTTTTCGGTTACAGTAGAAGAGTCAAAATAAACTCCAGGCGAGATACTGGATTGCGACTATCGCCGCGACCCGTTGGATCGCCCATTCTTGGCATGCTTGTCAAAATAAACTCCAGGCGAGATACTGGATTGCGACACTACAGCTTAGCTGATGCCATGCTGGCGGCAGAAGGCGGTCAAAATAAACTCCAGGCGAGATACTGGATTGCGACGGCAAGAAAGGTGAAAAGAAACAGCAGAAAAACGTGGGTGGATTTGATCGAGATGGAAAGTGTGTAGAAGTGATCGCAATTACTTTTTGACGTTTGCTTTTTTGAAGGCGCCGGTAAAAAACTCCCGCCTGAATCGGATTGTCATTCCCCGCCATTAGCTTAAAAAATCAAGCGAGAAATAAAAATTGCATCATTCCAATTTTGTGCTATATTTAAAAGTGAATACTTAAAGTCATTTAATCTTGACCAATCAAGTTTCGCTTATGAGCCAACAAAATCTAAATTATTCGAAGCCGCTCGGCGAACGCATTACCATCAATCCGGAAATCTGCCACGGGAAACCCTGTATACGCGGCCTGCGCTATCCGGTTGAAATGATCTTAGAGTTGCTAAGCTCGGAGATGACCGTCGATGAGATTTTGTCCGATTATGAAGATCTCGAACGCGAGGATATCTTTGCGGCTTTGGCATTTGCAACCCGGCTGAGTCAGGTAAAACGAATGCAAGCAGCTTTGGTATGAATTTTTTAGTTGACGCGCAACTACCCCGCCTATCGCTTATGTGTTTTTACCTTTGCACTGCCAATTATTCCCAAAAATAAACGATGCGTAAAATGGTGGTTATTCGACAATTTTTAGGCATTGTCGCCCTCTTGCATTTTTCCAACCTCTGGAGCCAAGAGTTACCGCCCGAGCAGCAAGCCGAAAGCGTGCTCAAGTTTGCGCGTCGTTTGGTGGCGCAAAAAGACGTGCAGCTCGCGCTGCCGGTTCTCGAAAAACTCGCGCAATATTATCCCGGAACCGCCGCGGCACAACAGGCGAAGGCTTTACGTGACAGCCTGATGACGTTGCCGCCGACGCAAGATCAAAGCGGGCGCGTTGGTGTGGTGGTGTTCAGCGCGTTGTACGGCACCTGGCTCGGCGTCGCCTTGCCCGTCATCGCCGAGGCCGACGATCCCAAAGCGTTCGTCGCGAGCATGATGGCCGGCTCTACCATCGGGCTGGTCGCCTCGTTGAATGCCACGAAGCATCACGCCATTTCCGACGGCCGCGCGTCGCTGATTAATTTCGGCGGGTGGTTCGGCACCTGGCAGGGCATTGCCTGGAGCAAGGCTTTCGGCGTCAACGGCGGCCGCCATATTGTGACCGGCGCGGTGATCGGCGGCCTGGCCGGGCTTGCCACTTCGGCCGAGCTCACGGCCAATAAAAATATCCGTCCGGGCTACGCGACTTTGATCAATTTTGGCGGAATCTGGGGCACGTGGTTCGCACTCTGCGCCGCGGAGATTGCCGAGGTACGAAGCGAAGAATCCGAATTTGGCCTCATTGCTGCTGGGGGCGATATCGGTATTTTCGCGACGGCGATGGCTGCGAAGCATACGTCCATGAGTCGTGGCCGCGCGCGGCTCATCAACATTGCCGGCGTGGTGGGCACAGTGTTTGGGCTTGGCGCCGCGGTGCTGACTGAAGTGGATGACGCGCAAGCCGCTTTTGCCATGATGGGCGCGGGCAGCCTGAGCGGTTTACTCATTGGCCGTTCCGCCACGAAAAATTACGATCAGGCTTTTCATTTCAACGATAAAGAACGCTTTGGCATTTTGGGGCAACCCTACGGGCAAGTGATCTACGAATCGCGCTGGACCAAGCCGGTGCGCGTGATAAAAGTGCCGCTGCTGTCACTCAGTCTTTAATGCGCTCAAATTCGAAATAAAATTTTGAAAGTTGTTTGATTGGCAAACAGTTTTCAGAACCACCAAGACACGAAGGCACAAAGAAAAAAGGTTCAGTATAAAGCTTTATTTGGTGTCTTCGTGTCTTAGTGGCTAAAAGATTTGTGGGGAAATTGGTTGTTGTTCGAGGAGCTACAGTTTTCTGCTTTTGGGCGCAGGATAAGATTTTTTATTTTCCCCTTGCCATTGGAATTGGGGTAATATAAATTGTCCCCATGACCCGGAATACCTCACAGGGCGCGTCTATTTTGTGGGTGCTGCTTGCCGTGCCGCCGCTGATCTTCGCGCAGGAAAATCTGGTTGAAAAATTCTCCGCGCCGGAGACGGAGAATGTCGCCGAAATCGAGAATGACCTGCAAGAACTTCTTTCCAACCCGCTCGAAATCAATCACGTCACCCGCGAACACTTGCGCCGGCTGCCTTTTTTAACCCGCCAACAGATTGAAGCTTTTCTAAATTTTCGCCGGCGACAAGGTGATTTTAAAAATCTCGATGAGGCGCTGGCAATTCTGGCGGTAAGCGGCGACACCCTGGCGTTTTGCCGCGAGATTTTCTTTTTAACCGCCCCGCAAAAATTCGCAATTCAAAAAGCCTCGACCCGCTGCCGTCTCACGCGGCCGGCGACGATTGAAGAAAAA
>CAYUVM010000111.1:0-10251 GCA_964447935.1 uncultured Cytophagia bacterium
ATGAAGGCAATGGCGGCCCAGCCGAAAGCCGTGAACCAGCGGGAAGTCCGGCGTTCTTCGGGGCGGCGGTCAATGAAAGGAACGAGCAACCAAAAAAGTCCAACCAATCCAAACCCCAAAATGCCTAACACCTCACCGTCCATGAAAAAAACTTTGGCGGGAATGTATTTTAGCGTTTGGAACATGAACAGAAAATACCATTCCGGCTGAATGCCCGGCGGGGCGGGCGCAAACGGATCGGCTTTCTCGCCAAGTTCCCACGGAAAAAGCGCCGCCAAAGCAATCAAGACGCCGAGGGCCACCACCCAACCGACGAGGTCGCGCATGAGAAAATAGGGGAAGAACGGCATTGGCTTGCGTTTGGCGGCGGCCTCTTGCTGCGCCGGCGGCACGCTCATGCCCTGCACTTGCACCAGCACCAAATGCAACACCAGCAGCGCTGTCGCAATCATCGGCAACACGGCGACGTGAATGCCAAAGAAGCGCGTCAGCGTCGCGCCGGTAACTTCTTCGCCGCCGCGCAGAAAAATGAGAATTTCGTGGCCGATGAACGGAATGACTGAAGTGATCTCAGTGCCGACCTTGGTGGCAAAATAAGCGAGCGTGTTCCACGGCAGCAGATAGCCGCTGAAACCGAAACCGAGCGCGAGAAAAAAAAGCAGCACCCCGGAAATCCACGTCATCTCGCGCGGCCGGCGGTACGCCTTCATAAAGAAGACGCTGAACATGTGAATCATCGCCGCACCTACCATCAGGTTCGCCGACCAACTGTGAATCGAGCGAATCAGCCAGCCGAATTGCACTTTGGTCATGATGAACTGCACGCTTTCAAATGCGGCTTCGGCGGTGGGGCGATAATAGAGCAGCAGCAAAATGCCGGTGCCGACCTGAATGATAAAAAAGAACAGCGTCATGCCGCCGAGATAATACCAGATCGAATGGCGATGCATCGGCACGCTTTTCTTTTTGAAAAAATACGCGATGGCGTCGAGAGGAAAACGGTCGCGCCAGAAACCGGTCTTTTCAGCAGGAGGATTCATGGAAGTTCATCCTTTGAAAAAGGCAAAATTTCACGCCACGAGAAAACAAATTTCAATGCTTTTATCGGCAAAATGCTTATGGCAAGAGGATTAAAAGGCTTTCAAACGCTTTTGCCACAATACTTTTGCAAAGATATCTTTTTGCGCCTTGGCGAGTTCGTCATGGCGAGCCTACGCTTTACGAATCACCACGACATCTTCGCCGCGAATTTCGACGCGATATTCTTCCAACGGGCGCGGCGGCGGACCTTCGATGTTGCGGCCGGTTAAATCAAAATGACCGTTGTGGCAGGCGCACCAAATGTGCTTGAAATCATTGCGATATTGCACGGTGCATTGCAAGTGCGTGCATACCGCCGAGAAGGCGCGATAATCGCCCTCGGGCGTGCGCACGAGAACGCCCGGCTTGTTGCCGAAACGAAAAACTTTGCCGGTGTTCGGCGCCAACTCGCTGGTTTTGCCGGCGACGACATCGTTCTGCACCGCTTGCGGAATCGGCGGCGGCATGATGTATTTTAAGACGGGAAAGAAAATTGACCCCAGCATGGCGAGCGTCCCTCCGCCGAGAAAGTAGTCTACAAAAGAACGGCGGGTTAATTCAAAAGATTTTTTTTCCATACTTCTCCTCCTCGGCGAAATCAAATTTAACTTGTTCAACGATAAAATTGTCTAATCAGAACTGGCGGGGCTTAATCGTATTGCTATTCTCATTAATCTGCTACAAGTGCTATCTTTGCAAACAGGCAAAGACTTTTCAACCGAGACAACCGAGATTGCAAAATCAAAGAGGGTTTTCAGATATTATCGTCTCTGCTTGCTCCGCCTTCTGTGGTTTACTCACTTTGGGTTGCGGTTCGTCCGCGTTAGTTTTTTAAAAAATAACCGGGAGCACTTACAGATAGATGATAGCCACTCGTCTTCTTGCGTCGCTGTGGTGGATTAGAATTTCGTTATGAAACAAAAACTGCCAGTCGCTATGGCAAAGGCAATGCCAGCGTTGGCAGTTTCATAGATAGGCCAACCATTTAAAAAACAAGCGCAAAAAAACAGAGCAACGGCTTGAGAAAGAGCGCTTTATTTAAAATAAGAATTTTCTAAGAATTTTTCTTATTTTTGCGAAGATCGGCAATTCTCACATTCCTGCCGCGAGGCCGTGACATTCATGACAACTGCTTTCCTTCCACGCGTCGCCGATATCAACCGGATGTTTAAATTCCAAACCGGCCAAATTATTTTCCTGCACGGTTTTGCCGTCGCCCTGCTCGATGATCAAATGACAGGCGTTGCAATCCCGCGTAATCGTTTTGCCCTCGGCGCTTTGATGTTTGCCGTCATGACAACGATGGCAGCCCGCGCTCAGATAATGCCCGATATGATCGGGATAGCTGCGCCAACTCGCTTTCATTTTAGGAAAATTATTTTTTGCATAGATGTCCTGCACCTTTTTCACCGCCTCGTCAATTTGCCCTTTTTTCTGCGCCGCAAGCTCAGGATAATTGTTGGCATAAAAAGCGCGGAGCGTTGAATCAATCGCCGCCAAGGCCGCTTCTTTCGTTTCATATTCCGGCGCCAACGCTTCCACTGCCGTTGCTTTAATCGACGGCAAAGAGGCATCAATGCCGCCAAAATTCATCGCCGCATTGAGCGCGATATTCGGCGAACGGAAAATATGCGTCGGCCGGTTATGGCAATCGATACAATCCATTCGGCGCAATTTTGTCGAATCCAACACGGCCGCAGACTCAGCTTGATAAACGGTGACTTCGCCCCTGGCATTTGTCGAACGCACCCAGGGAATCACCTCGCGGCTCTCGTCGGCGGCGATATACTCAATTTTATTATTGATATTCATATGCCAATGAATGCCGGAAGTGTGGCCGGTTTCCGGCGAGCCGCCGCCGATTTTGATCAGCAAATTATACGCCCACTTGGTGTTGGCCTCATCCTTCATAAAATGCGTCCGCACCGTTTGTTTAGAACCGTAAAATGCTTTCGGCCAATGGCATTGCTCACAGGTTTCACGCGCGGGGCGCAAGCTCGTCACCGGCGTTGGAATCGGACGCGGATATTTATTGAACAGCACCGAATAAACCTGATACGCGCCGGAGAGTTTGGATTGCACATACCAACCAGCGCCCGGCCCCACATGGCAACCAGCGCAGGAGACGCGCGCATGTGGCGAGTTTTGGTACGCCGTATATTCCGGCTCCATCACGGTGTGGCAGACTTTGCCGCAAAAAGTTGTGGACTCGGTGAATTCATAAGCATGATAACTGCCAACCCCGCTGACTAACAGAAATATGCTGATCACCGATACCGACAGCACAAACATGCGGCGATGATGCGGCACATTGAGATCGACGCGCGGCAGGCTGGGCAGCGAATGAAAGCGGGCGCGCCGGCGATGCTCCAGCCACATGCCAATCGGCACCAGAATCATTCCAACAATTAAAAAGGCGGGAAAGATAAGATAATTAATGATGCCCACATACGGCGTCGAGGTTTCCGTAAATACATCGACCAAAAATAAAAATAGAATGGCAATAAAACTTAATCCGGCAATGCCAATGCCAATCATGCTGATGGTATTATAAAATGAACTGGGAAACTTGCGGGTGGCGTCATTCACCTGATCCATCTTTCCTCCTGTCGAAGTTCGAGAAAACAATTTTGTGAAAATATAAGCATTTTTAATGCCAGTGTTTATAACTCAATTACTACCATTAATCATAGGAAATTTCTTCATTCCGGCTAATCATGTATTCATTAAATTCCCTAATTTTAGAAAATTTTCTCACTCTTAAGAATTCAGAAATGCAGGAATAAGATGGCAAATATAACTTCTGAGCGCAAGAAAAATCTAAATTTGTTGAGGCGCGGCAAGGGATGAATTCAAGGCAGGCGTTTCGCAACAATCCGCAAGCCAATATCCTGCGAACTGTGCTCCGGCTGGAAAGCGTCGCGATAAGGCAGATACAGCAGAGCGATGCTGGCGCTGTACCACGAGCCGCCGCGCGCCACGCGCAAGCCCGGCGTGTCGTCGTGATTGCGTTCGTCGTCGACGAACGGGTGTTGGCGGCTGTAGGCGCGATGAATGGACTGTGTCCATTCCACGACGTTACCGCTGAGGTGATACAACCCAAAACGATTGGGGCGATAAACTGAAAACGTATTTTGCATGCCGACTACCGTGATACTGGCAGCGGGATTCTTTTTCCAATTATACCATGGAATTTCCGCATCACTGAGCTGCATGCCCAAGCCGTAATCAAAATTATCCGGCCCGCGCGCGGCTTTTTCCCACTCCGCTTCGTTGGGCAGTGTGAAGAGCCAGTGTTGGTTGCCTATTTTTTCCGTCAGCCATTTGCAAAAGGCATTTGCCTCAAACCAATTGATCCAGACGATGGGCTGATCCGGCTGTCCGAAACGAGGGTAATCGGCATGATCCGTTGGCAACAAGGCGGTGACCTGTGAAACATTATTTTCTTTCCAGCGCTGTCCGGCTGTCGTCCAGTTTGTGGTGCCGGCGTAACCGGCCGGATCATTGAGAAATGCACGAAACTCCGCATTCGTCACTTCAAACGGATGCATGAAAAATCCCGTGAGCCAAACATAATGCGGCTCGCGCGGATTCAAACGGTCGCCGAGAAGAAAGTTGCCGCTGGGAATATAAATAAATTCGGGCGAGTTGGGAAGCAAGCGCGGCGGATATTCAACGGGGGGTGGACGCAACGTGATGATGAACGCCCCATCTTCATCAGGGCCGGAGCGATAACCTAAAACCGGAATGGGAAGGAAAAAGGTGTGTTGATCTTTTTGCGCTCGTAAAAAGTAATTGCCGCGCGGCAGCCAAAGGCGCTCACCGTTAAATTCGGCCACGGGTGTTGTATCGGCAAGGCTTTTTCTCGTTTTATAAAGCTTAACTTGCGCGTCGATAAGATTGGAAACAATTAATTCAGTTTCTTCGCGATCATAGTGAAGCTGTTCGTTTCGTTCTCTTGCCGCCAGCCAGCGCGTCAGCATCCAGCCCGTCATCGTAAATGCCGCCAACAGAATGGCCGCATTTATATAGCGCTTTTTCATTATCACCTAATGGCCATCGTTCGTGGGCTTAAATCATAACCTTCCGCAATCCCGCCCACTGTTTGCCTAACTGTATCAGCTTATTTGCTTCCAGCAATTGCCCCGCCATGGGGAACAGCACTTGTTCTTCTTTCGCAAAATGCGCCCGCGCTGTTTGCAGGGCATGCAACAATAGAATTTTAGCTGCGGCCAAATCGCCCGCTTCGCGCAAGCGCATGAGGCTGCCCTCAATTTCGTTGTGTTCCATCCGCATGACAGCAAGGGGGCCGGATTCTGGATTCATATGCGCTTCGAGCGCGACAAAGAGCAATTCATCTTCCATGTGCGCGTGCGTCGCCAAGGCCGCAGTGAGCATCGCGCCCTGGCTTTTGACCAACGTCAAATCCTGGGCGGCCGGAATGTTTTTTTCCAGATAATCGAATTGTGCGTAAAAAATGGCGTGTTCGCCGAGCAAAGCATCGGTGACTTTCATAAGTTTTCTCCAAACATGTATTCTATCTGCCTTCAAATATCCTGTCGATTCAGCAGCCGCTGCGAAAACCACAGCGGCAGCGCCACCCAAACTGTGAGTCCACACAATAGCAGCAAAACGCCGCTGGTCTTGCCGCCGAGAAAACGCAGCAGCGCCGCGCCTGCAGCGCCAAAGATGGTGACGCCATCCAGCGTCATGAGCGAAGCCACACGCACCATGTCAACGGGATTGCCAAATAACGAGAGAAAAAGAACCATGTTTGCCGCTTTGCCCTTGAGCAAAAGCGTGCCGCCGATGGCCAGCAAATCATAAAACAGCACGAAAAAAAACCATAGAAAAAGCGCCACGCCAAAGGCTTTGGCTTTGCGTTGATTCGCCGTTGACACCAGAACCGATAAACATAAAAATACAAGCGCTAATGCAAGTGAGAGCAAGACAAACAAAGCATAACGCGCTAGCCCGTCGAGGCCGTTGGCCCCGACGATTATAGCGCCGGCCAGCGTGAAACCGATCAGCGTCGAGAGTGCCATCGATCCAAACACGCCGAGCAGCTTGCCGAGCTGCACCTCACTGCGCAGCACCGGCTGCGAATAGAGCAGCTCCATTGCGCCTTTGTCGCCGGTAAAACTGAGCGTGCCCATCGTCAGCGCCACCAGCGGCACCAGATAAAGCACGAGATTCAAAATACTCGCCGAAGTGCGCGTAAAACTCTGCATGCCGGAAAAACCTTCGGCGCGCAGGCCGAAATACGAAATACTCACCACCAGCGCGCCGAACACCAGCGCGAAGATCAGCGTCCATTTGTTGCGGATGTTGATGATCAATTCTTGCCTGGCAATGTCGAAGATCGTTCGTTTGTCCATATTATACACTGGGAAAAATTTATTTTCTATTTACAGAAAATTTTTCTAAAAACTCTTTTGCCGTGCTTGAGTCCGCAAATGCCACCTTGCCGGAGCTCATCGGCGTTTTGAGGCCAGTCTGCACAATCGTGCTGCGGGCGAAGGGAATCCATTTCTTGGTTTCATAATCTTTGACAAATAGCGCCGCAATTTTCAATTCGCCGGATTTCGCCTTGAATTTTTCCATGCAGCCGATCTCATCGAACTTGAAAACTTCTTCGCTCTCCGTAACAATCTCTGCCGCGAAGGATTGATCCGAAATCGCCATCCGGCACTGGCTGCACATATCTTCGGGGTAAATGTCGGCCGGCTTGATTTCGGACGGGCCGCAGGCGAAAAAAGATAAATTAATAAAAAAGAAAAAAAGAACTCCGCCACGAATTGAGCTAACCCAGGCCCAAAAGCTTTTTATCCGTTGGCCGTTTTCATCTATTGCGCCAATTCTTTCATGCTCACGCCGCTTCATGTTGCTCGTTTCCCACATAGTGCAAATACATATCCTCAATTGTCCCATTCGCCAGAAACGTCCGGCGCAAATTTTCAATCGCCTCCTGCGCGGCCAACTTGCCGCCGACGAAAATGCCGACGCGATCCGCGAGTTGCTCGGCTTCAGTGAGCAGATGCGTCGAGAAGATGATCGTTTTGCCGTTTTGCTTTTGCTCTAAAATAAACTCGCGAAAACGCTTTACGCCTTGCGGATCGAGATTAGCGGTCGGTTCATCCAAAAGTAAAATTGGCGCCTCGGGCATGGAAGCAACCGCGAGTCCCAAACGCTGCACCATGCCGCCGGAAAATTCGCTCACCGCTTTGTCCGAGAAACCGTTGAAATTGGCGCGCGCCAATGCTTCGTCCGCCAGCGCTTTTGGCAATTGGCGCACGCGGTCATAAAATCGCATCACCTCACGCGCCGTGAGATTTTCTGGAAACACCACGCGTTGCGGCAAGTAACTCACGAAACGTTTCGCTGCTTTGGGTTGTTTATGGACATCAAAGCCGTTAATGAGAATCCGGCCCGTCGTCGGCACGTTCAATCCGACCATCGTTTTCATTGTCGTGGTCTTGCCGCTCCCGTTCGGGCCAAGAAAGGCAAAGACTTCGCCGCGCTTGACTTCAAACGAAATATCATCGACGGCGGTGAAATTACCGTAGCGTTTGGTGAAATGTTCGACTTGAATCATGATGGTATTGAAGATTAATGCACACGGCTGAAAAACGACACACGGCTAAAGCAACAAAACGCAAAAGAATTGAAAGTCATTAATGATTCACGGCCAATTTACCATGGCAACACAGAGCACGCCGAAAAGGCACGAAGAAATGTTTAAATAAATATTCTCCGTGGCTCGCCGCGAACGCAGTGGCTCCGTCTTTTAACAAGCCGTTTGAATTTCAACTCACTTTCTGATAGTCGGTTTTCAGAAGGCCACTTGCTGTTCATTTTTGTATAAATCAACCGGACTCATCAACGGATATTCGTCCACTTCATTATTGATCTCAATAATCGGAAACGCCTTCGCCGCCACTGCTAATGCTTGCGATGCGGGGCTATACAAATACAATCGTAAATTCGGATAGCGGCCTTCGAGATAATCGAACACGTTTTGAATCTTCATCGGAAGATCGCCGATACCGTTGCCGTCCAAATCGTAGCCTTCGTAGGCGCTCCAAAAATTGCCGCTGTTGTTTTTGCTCCAATATGTAAGCGTTCGCCTTCCCACGAGCGCCAGCGGATTCAAATTGTCGATAAAATTATTCTCGGCAAAAGTGTTGCGTTCGGAGTTTTGAAACATCTGCAACGCCACGTCATTTTGCGCGATGACGTTGTGCCGGAAAGAATTATTCGTCGAGGCCTCAAAAAAAATTCCAATCATATTATCGGCAATAATATTTGAGTCGGCAATGGCATTGTGGCAGTCTTGAAAAAGAATGCCAAACGAGGCAAAACCGCGATTGCGGACAAAGGTGTTGTGCCGTATCACAATGCCGCGTGAATACATGATCGCCGCGCCGGCGACGTTGTCGTGAAATTTATTGTGCAGAAAAACATTGGAATCGGCATACATGTAGTGCAAGCCGTAGCGCAAATTAAATGCTTCGTTCCGCTCGATCACCGTGTGATTCGCGTTTTGAATGTAAAAGCCGTCGCGCACCTCAGTGATCACATTGCCGACAAAGCGATTGCGCGGCGAATTCCAAATGTGCATGCCGCTCCCTCGTTCTCCAACTTCCAAATCCCTGCGCCCGGCGATGTGATTGTTCGCAACGAAATTGTGCTGGGCCTGCAACAAGTAAATTCCGAAAAGAACGTCCCGCAGTTTATTTCCCTCAATTTTATTATAACTCGACTTGATCAAAATGCCCGCGTCTTCATGAACCAACATTCTGCCGCAATGTTCGATCACAAACCCTTTCAAGGCACATGAATCCGCGGTGATGGTAATCACGCTGCCGTTGCCGTCGCCGCGAATCACCGGCCAATCGCGCCCGAGGAGCGTGAGCTTTTTATCAACAGCGAGATTGCCGTGGTAAATGCCAGAATCAACAAAAATCGTATCCCCGCGCCGCGCCGCATTGATTTGAGATTGTAGGTTCAGCGATTGTAGCGCCGACATCTTATCTGCCGCGAGCGGCTCTTCCGCCTTGAGGCTTTGCGAAAAAATCAGTGACAGGTCAAAAATAAAAAGTAACGCAAAGATCAGCGACTGTGCCAATAAAACCAGTCCGAGCTTCTTGAAGTGCACGGCGCTTGCAAGTGTGAGCGTTCCATAAATCGCGTACATCGTCATTGGCACAAAAGCGAGAACAGCAAACCGCGGTATAAAATTTTTAATCGCCAGAAATCCGGCAATCGACAAAACCGCAGCATGATAAATAAGATTCAGTTTTCCCAAACGCCATTTTTCCTCGAGAGAAAACGTCGGCTTTTTCATGGCCGCAGCGCGAATCTTCATGTGGACATAAATCATCCCGCCGCCAAAGAACAGAAAATTGAGCAGCCACAGCAGCGCCGCAGTTAGATCTAACCTGCCGCTTGTCACATAATACGCGCTAGGCGCGCTCAACGTTAAGCCGAGTGTCGCCGCGAGATCACTCCAAATAGTTTTGGCATAACGGCGCACTAAAATAAAATTGAGCACAAAGAACAGCCCGCCCAGCAAGGCAAATCCCGCGAGCAACCACAGTTTTTGCAGCGCAAGCGGAAAAATAAACAGCGCGCCCAATCCCAAATAAAACGCCGCCCAAAATATTGCCGGCGGCAATTTCTCCAAGCCTTGCGGCGCGACAAGAAATTGCCGCAAAATCGTTTGCACAGGAACGTAACTCAAAAACATCCCCAGCGTCGAGAGTCCGAGAAAAATCGCATTCAGGCTGAAGCGCTCGGCGCTGCTGGCGCCAACAACCATCGGCACCAACAACACGGCCCAAGCGCCATGCTCTTTAGGAATAATTGGGGATGGTACGTTCACAACACAATCCGTTTTTTGCTCCACGCCCGCCGCGACAGCCACATGGCTGCGAATAAAAAGAGCGGCATGACGGCCATACAATACGAAGCGATACTCGGAAAACTGTACACTTCAAAGTTCGCTAGCGTGTTGTGCCCAATCATCGGCGGCGAAAATGGCGCAACTTTGACTGCCGCAGTCGGCTCCAACTCGTGCCCATAAAGATAAAGCTTGTGATAAAAACTCCAGAGTGAGAACGCCCCGAAATAGCTGAACAAAACGAGCAAATCCACCAGTTTCGACATTTT
>CAYUVM010000112.1:0-10245 GCA_964447935.1 uncultured Cytophagia bacterium
CTTCGGCCAATGCCGTGATGGAACGCCGATTTGCCAATTCCACCGGCAACGGCGAAACTTCCAGCAAGCCGAGCCTGGCGACTTGCGTGTTTTTAATATCAACGGGGCGCGATTGCGTGTGCCAATTCCGTACCCGCTCAAAAATTTTTGCCAATCCAACGATGGGTGCCATAATCAAAAACTCTCGAAAAACGACTTTCAAATTATATATACTGAACAGCGACGAAAAAAATGTCGCCGAATTGTTGTCGCGCTTGCAGGCCAGGAAAAAATCCCAACGCAAGTCGTAGTGCTTTTGCTCAAATGGCCACAGCAGCATCACGCCTTTTGGCGGCGAAGAATCCCACGTCAACAAATCCAGCACAATGTGGGAAAGCACCGCAAGTCCGATGAAAATTCCATACAAACCCAAGCGGGCCGGCTGCTCCGTCAACTGCTTTTGCTGCCAATAAAACGCCGTGCCCGCCACTCCAGCTAAAAATGCGAAACCGAGGCTATGCGTAAACCACTGATGATAACGATTCGGTTCACCCAACAAAAATCCGGGCAGGAAATCACTATCGGGAAAATTCGCCAGCGTGACAAAGATCGAAACGTTGAGCCACTTTTTATTCGTGAGCCGAACGTTGACAGCCTCGGCAACTTCTGATATCGCATAACCCATCATCGAGTGGGCAATCGGAAGCGGCATATCCTCTCACATTTTTATTGTTCGTAGTCGCGCCTTTAGGCGTCAATGTTTGAATTTTATAAAAGTTTTTGTTTATAACACGCTTCTGCGCCTGAAGGCGCTACTACGAGCGTTACTACGAAACCTTACCAAATCTCAATTTGCGATACTGCGCTAACAGCTTATTCAGCGCCTTGCTCTGCGAGGCGCGTTCGTACATTCCCTCCGCCAATGACGCCAGCGCCATGCCAGTGCGGTTGTGAAAAATTTTGAGATGATAATTGCGCTTGGTCTGGCCGTTCCAGCGAAATTTATAGGACTCGTCGCCGCGGGTCAAATCCAACTCGGTCCATTGATTTTTGATGCAATCTTCAATAGCCATGCCGAGCAGAACATTGCCAACGCTGTATTTGTGATACGCCGGTGCGTGCGCGTAGGCGTCGGCGTAATATTTATTGTTGCGCACGTAGCCGAGCAATCCGGCGACCGGCTCTTGGTTCGCATACAATAAATAGAGGCGGTACCAGCCGGCATGTGAAAACAAATCGCAAATTTCGCGCTCGAATTTGGCGACGGCGTCTTCTTCAAAACGTGTGGCGCCTTTTTCTTCCTGCCAGCGCGTGCGATAAACGGTGATCAAATCTTTCAAGCCGTCAAACACCGCCGAGGAGTTGGTAAAAATTTTAAACTCCGCGGCCACGTTCTTTTCAAAAAAACGGCGATCATAACCGACGTCTTTACGTGTGCGCTTGCCGAGCGTGTTGAGAAAACTCTCCCAATCATTCGTAAGCGGCACGGTCACACACAAGCGTTGCGCTTCCCAGCCAAGCACGGGAAAAATTTTGCCAACTTCCTGATAAAAGAACGGTAAATTCGCCGAGGTGTCAGGAACATCTTTCAACTCGACAAACATCCATTCGTTCTTGTTTTCTTGCAGATGTTTAAAAAGTTGCTGAAAAAAATTGGCTTCCCTGCCGGCCCGTACGACGAAGTCGAGATAATCCGTGCGTTTTTGGCCGATGAAACCGAGATGCGGCAACGGCCAGCCGTAAAATCGCTTGCGCAAATAAAACGGCGCGATGCCGATGAGCTGGTTTTCCTCTTCGACAACAAATAACCGCAAGCGTTCCGGCGCGCCAAAATATTTCCACCATGTGAAATTCCATTCCCACGACTGATACGGCGTGTGATTAGGATTGGATTGGAAAAGATCTTCCCAACCCGATTTCAAATCGTTAAATTCCTGCTCGGATTTTATGACGCGAATGGCCATATCAAAATTTTAACTACATCTAATTTCAAACCAAAGCCGGCTTGACTTTTCGGAAAAAACGCCGTAATTTATAAGCCAATATGGAGACTCGAAAATGCCGGCAATTCAAATCGATGTTCAACTTTCCACCAACAAACTCTACGAAGCGGTCGAGCGATTAAGCCGCGCGGAGTTGCAGCAATTTGTCGATCGCGTGCTGGCTTTGCACGCGCAGCGCAAAGCGCCTCATCTTTCCATAAAAGAGTCCGCGTTGTTAACCAAGATCAATCAAGGACTGCCTTTGGCGGCCAACACCAGATTGAATCAATTGGTTTCCAAACGGCGCGCCAACACGCTGACCTCGGAAGAGCATGCGGAACTCTTGCAGTTGATCGACCAATTAGAAGAAGCCGAAGCCAAACGCGCCCAGGCGTTGGCGCAATTGGCACGCTTGCGCGGCGTTTCGATGACGGCGTTGATGCGTGAGCTTGGTATCCGGGCGCCGCGATATGCGTAGGCCGCACATTCCCGCGCCCTTGAAACGCGCGGTCACAAACCGGGCGCGAGGTTGCTGCGAATATTGCCGCAGCCAAACTCGCTTCGCCATGCAATCTTTTGCGGTCGAGCATATTATTCCTCTTCAAGCCGGGGGTAAAAACGTTTTGGAAAATTTGGCGCTTGCCTGCGAGGGTTGCAATTCTCACAAGCATACCAAAATACAAGCGATTGATCCAATCAGCGGCAAATTCACATCGCTTTTTCATCCCCGCCAACATCGATGGCTTGAACATTTTCGGTGGAGCGACGATTCCACGAAAATCTTTGGCTTGACGCCGCCGGGCCGCGCCACCATCGAAGCTTTGCAGATGAATCGCAAAGGCTTGGTCAATCTACGCCGCGTTTTGTACGCGATGGGCGAACATCCGCCGGAAGAACCGCTTGAGCCAGCCTAACAAAACTCCCACTACCAACTTTCAAGGCACTACGAAGCGCGGCGCGATTTCACCGGAGTGCAAGCTTTAGTTTGCGAACAGTGTTTTGGTCAACGCGAAACCGCGCAAGCTGAAGCTTGCACTCCGATATCAACTCTCAATCAATTGCGCGGCGCGGCGCGTTGCTTCGACGACGGCTTTGATCAGCGTCACACGCAGGCCGCCTTCTTCCAATTGTAAAATACCGTCAATCGTGCAGCCTGCCGGAGTGGTGACGGCGTCTTTCAGCAAAGCAGGATGCGCGCCGGTTTCTAAAACCATTTTCGAGGCGCCCAAGCACATTTGCGAGGCCAGCTCGGTGGCGACGTGGCGCGGCAGGCCGACCTTGACGCCGCCTTCGGCGAGCGATTCCAAAATAATATAAATGTAAGCCGGGCCGCTGGCGCTGAGCGCGGTGACGGCGTCCATGTATTTCTCGTCGATGATCAACGAACGGCCCACGGCCTCGAAAATTTTGCAGGCGCGTTTGAGATGCTCGTCGGTGGCCTGCGTACCGCGGCAGAGCGCGGTCATGCCGCTACGCACCAATGACGGCGTGTTCGGCATGGCACGAACCACCGGCACGGATTTGTCTAAATGCCGCTCGATGAACGAGGTGGTTGCGGAAGCGGCAATCGAAATCACGAGTTGATCGTTGCCGATCACCGGTTTGATTTCCGCGAGCACGTCGCGCAGGGCTTGCGGTTTGACACAGAGCAGAATCACATCGGCGGCATGAATCGCGGCGCGATTGTCCAACGTCGTTGGCACGCCGAGGCGTTTGGCAATGTCTTCCACGCGCGGCGCATGTTTGGCCGTCGCGACGATTTGATCGGCAGCCAGCATTTTTGCATCGAGCAGGGCTTTGATGAGCGTCTCGCCCATTTTGCCCGCGCCGATGACAGCTAATTTTGTGAGGTTTTGCATACGGTTTCCATCATCCCTTTTTCCTGTAGAAATTATATGCTTTTTTCTAAAATCTACTTCGGTTCTTTTGATATAATTCTTCCACCATCATCAGAGTTTCTCTAAATACAGATTGTACACCATTTGAATCTTCCAATTTATTTCCATGAACAACATCGCATAGACGAGAATATAGTTTACCAATTCTGCTTTTAAATTCTCGATCGCCATTTGAAACGAGTGACGGAACTAAAGTTTTAGGGATTTTCTTTTCGATACGGAAATAAATATCTCGCATTGTTATTTCCAACATCGTTCTACAAAGAAAATGAACTGCTATATATTGTTCAAATCCGTAACATCGACGTGCTTCTTCAACGATACGTTCTAGCTCTTTTGGTATATTAATGTCTAAAATTAAAACTCCAATTTCAATTAATCTGGCAATGTATTCAGCTGGCCCAAACCATGAGAAAAGCTCATTGGAAGCAATTTCATACAGTTCGCTCCAATCCCGTGTTTCTAAGTCAATTTCAGTTTTTGTAATCCGCTCGAAAGATCGAATCACTGAATCAGCAAAAAATAACTGTTTAGAACGAATTTTATGAAGTATTGACTCCGCATCTTTATTATCTAAAATAAATATCCCTGCTTTAAAAAATTCGTTTTCAATTTCTTTTTTGAGCTTAACTATGTAAAATGCTTGATTCCAAAACGCATTCCATTCATCATTTACATTGTCAGTTGATAAACTTTTAAGAATAATTTTCAATGACTCATCTAGGTTTTTTAATGATAACAGTTTTTCTTTTAGTTGTTCCATTGATCTAACATCAATAATTTTTTAATCACTATTCTGTTGTTGAAACCGCTTCTTTTTCAGCGTTCAAGCTAATCGTCTGCAATTTTCCTTTATCAACCAAATACCAAATCCCACCCATCGCCGCCATGAGCAAAGACTGCGAGAAGAGCAGCAATGACAACGACAGCGCGGCGGCTTTCGGCACGCCGGCTTGCGTGAAAAAGAACACGAACGCGCCTTCGCGGATGCCGATGCCGAGCACCGAAACCGGCAGCACGGCAATGGCGGTGATCAGCGGCACGTAGATGCAATAATAGCCGAAAGCAAGCTGAATTTCCAGCGCGCGGCCAACGAGGTAAATGATCACGACACCGAGAATTTGAAAGAACACCGACAGCAGCAGCATTTTGAGCATCGCGCTTTTGGCAACCGCAACGTCTAAAATCGACTCGCGCACGTGCAGCAGTTTATCCGCGATTTTCGCGAGTTTGAAGCGGCGCAAAATACTGCTGAACAATTGCAATGACCAACGATGCAAGACAATCCCAATCGCCGCAAAAAAAGCCACGGTTAAAATTGCCACAGTCCACAAAAGCTGAAAGTCGTTGTTGGCGCGGCAAACGGGAATCGCGACGAGGAGCGCCAGCAAAAAATTTATTCCGAAGCCGGCGACGCGGGTGACAAACATCGAGCTGGCGGCATCGACGCCGCGGCGCAGATGACGCGACAAGTGATAGGCGCGGATGACATCCATGCTGATGCTCGACGGCAGGAACGTGCCGAAAAAGCTGCCGATGAAATGCACTTTGAGCGTTTGCCAAAAGGGCACGGCGTTTTTCTGCGCCACGAGCAACAGTTGCCAGCAGTAGGTGACGACAACTTGCTGAAAGAGAAAGAGCACAAAAGCCGCAGTATATAGACGCAAGTCGGCGTTCGCCATCACGTTGAGGAGATCGCCGAGGTTCGATTTCCAAATCAGCAGCGTGAGCAACGCAACGCTAAAAAATGCTTTTAGCCAAAATTTCATTCACACGTAGTCCTGCCCCTTGTGGGGCATTTTTACAAATAAAATTCGTTTAATTCAAAAGCCGCCCACAAGGGGCGGGGACTACAAGTTCGCGCGGCACCAAAGTTCAAACACCAGCAGCGACCACAAACGATGCGAGTGATTGTGCGTTTTGCGCTGATGCTCGTCGAGCATGCGCGAGATCACCGTTGGCTCGAAGAAGCCGCGACGGCGGACGATTTCGCTGGACAGGTATTCTTTGAACAGTGTTTGAATCGCCACGGATTCGCGCATCCAGTTTTTCATGGGAACGCTGTGGCCGAGCTTGTCTTTGCGAAAAACGATTTCGTCGGGCAGCTCGCCGGTCATCACTTTGTGCAAGATCACTTTGGTCTCGCCTTTTTTGCCGATTTTCAACGCGCTCGGAATGCGCGCGGTGTATTCGACGAGGCGATGATCGAGCAGCGGCATGCGGCCTTCGACGCCGAAGTGGCGGATCAATTCCATGCGGCGCATGTAAAAATTCACCACGGAATAATAATCGCCGTAGAGCGTGATGCTGAGATGGTCTTTGCCGTCGGCCTCCGAATAAATCTCCAACAACTCGCGATATGGATTGAAGCCGTTGACGCGTTGGCGCAAATCCGGCACACACAATCTTTGCAGTTCTTCCGGCGTGTAGTAAATGCGCCAGCGATTGCTGTACAGGGACGCGGGGAATTTACAACTGTAGGAGAAGCGTTTCGCTTTCACCGGCAAACTTTTCTTCGCGTCGGTGTCCGGCAAAAATTGCAGCGCGTGCGTGAGCGGCTGCCGAATAAAGCCGGGAATTTTTGCAAACATTTCCGCGGCGCGGTCGGCGAGATAAACCGGATGGCCGCCGAACAACTCGTCGCCGCCGTCGCCGGTGAGCACATAATCCGCTTGCTCGCGTACGCGCGAACCGAGCAGGAACGACGCGACTTCGATGCCAATGTCCGAAAACGGTTCTTGCGAATTTTGCGCAATACTCGCAATCAGTTTCGTCTCTTCCGCAGGAAATGGCACTTCGGTGTGGCGCGTTTGGTAGCGTTCGGACATCACGCGCGCGTAATGCGACTCATCATACGTTTTTCCGAAGCAGCGAAACGAATACGTGGCGATGGGCGCTTTGAGCTGGCCGTGCATGAAGTGCACGACGGAGCTCGAATCCATGCCGCCGCTGAGAAAAGCGCCAGGCCGAAATTTTCCATCCGCCAAACGAATGCGCACGGCGTCGCGCATCAATTCAAGCAATTCACCTTTGTAAGTGGCATCATCTTTTTCAAACGGCTGCGCAAATGAAATGCGCCAGTACGGCTCGACGGAGAATTTACCGTTTTCAATTTTCACGTAGCAGCCGGGGCGCAGGCTATGAACGTTTTCAAAGAGCGTGTCGTAGCCAGGGTTATAGTTGAATAGCAAATAGCGCTGCAAAACGCCGTAATTGAGTTGACGCCCGACTTGCGGCACCTGGGTCAGGCGTTGCAAGCGGCTGGAAAAATAAAGCACACCGTCTTTGCGGCAATAATACAGCGGCTCGATCCCGAGGTGATCGCGGACGAGATAAAAGCATTGTTTGCGCGCATCCCAAATGGCAAATGCAAAATTGCCATTTAGTTCGCGAAAACCTCTAAGCTCGGCCTTCTCGTAAACCTGCCAAACGGTTTCAGCATCGTTTCTGGCTTTCCCATTCTTTGCCTCGTACGTCGCGTTTAATTCGGCGCGATTAAACACACTGCCCAGCAGCGCGACAAAACTGCCGCTGGATTTATGCTCGTAGACGCTCATATTCGCATCTAACGTCGGGACGCCAATGGGGCGCAAGCCGACCGCGACATCTGGGGCAGCGAGAATATTTAAACGCTGGTCAATTTCCTTTTCCTCGAGGAAGTATTGGCTGATCGTTTTGCGTTGCGTCTGGGTGTCGCTGGCAGTGTTATTAAAAAGAGGTTTTCCTACAGTTCCAAAGATCATATTCTATTTGCTGTATGCTTGACCCTAAATGCGCCTATCAATGAAGGGCCGGCGTCAAACGATTCATGAAGCGCGGCAAATTGGCCTGCAATTTCGTTTGCAAAATTTCTTTCAAGCTTTTGCGGCCGGCGCCGGGCAAACGATAAAGATAATGGTCTTCAATACGCGGTACATAAAACAAATTCTGTCCGGCTTGATTGGTCTTGTACTGCGGCACCAAACCCCAGTAATTCACTCGATAGCCGGCGCGGCGCGATTGCTCGACGGCGATCTCGCTACCCATGAACCACGGATAACAAAGCTGGTCGACTTGCTTTCCGGGCAAGCGCGCTTCGATCATTTGTTTGGCGAGATACAAATCCTGCCAGATCGTTTGCGCCTGCATGGCGCGCGACTCAAATTCACGGGCGCGGCGCGTGGACAACGCTTCGCGATAGACGGCGGTCAAAGACTTGCGCCATTCCGGATGATTAAAAAAATTCTCGCCGCCTTTTTTGCCCACATGCTCGATGCACGCCTGCCTGGCCGACTCATCGTCATAATACTGCGGCTGGCCGGCCATGCGCGGCTCGGCGCGATAAACCGGCGTGCCCCACGGCATCTGGCGCGCGTAGTTCAACCGCCCGTGCTCGCGATAAACCGGCACGTTGATATTGGCAAAAAAATAAAAGTCGTAACGCGGGTGAATGAAATCCACCAATTGCGGCGCCACGTTGACCATGTGGTGATGCATCGTGTGCGACTGAAAATCGATCACGCCGCTGCCATGCATTTCTTGAATTTCCTGCCACGAACACAATGGTGAATGCGTGCGTTCACGCGCCAACAGCGCTGCACCGCTCACGCGCTGATTGGCAAAATCCCGATAGGTCGGGGTTTCCGGAGCGCGTTCCGGAATGCAACCGGGAATAATAAAACTTATGGCGCGCATACCATACTTTTGCAACAATGGATAGGCGACCGACCACAGCGTCGCGGTGCCGTCATCAAAAGTCAGCACCACACTTTTTTCGGGAATATCGCGGGAGCCGGCGATGGCGGCACGAAACTCTTCCGCGTTCAACGTCCGATAGCCGTTGTGCGCCAAAAATTTTAATTTGGCTTCAAACGAAAGCGGTTCGACGGAATGAAACGTGAAAACGGGAATTTCATTCTGCAGCGGTTTCGGATTGTCGCCGAACATAAATTCCGGATAATGCCGGCGCAGTAGCGCGAACAGATCCGGTGCATTTTTCCGATAACTCCAGCGGAGCTTGTTGAATAAATTTGCAACCATCTTGGTGTTCCACACAGATTAAAACCACGCGACGCAAGCTTCAGCTTGCGCTCTGAGGCGTGAGGTCAACCATGACCATTTTTTCTGGAAAGTAATTCCGCGTAAATAGCTTCCAGCGCCATGACGTTACGCTCAACACTGAATTCCTGGCTGCGCCGGCGGGCGGCATCGCCGAGGTGCTGACTGAGAGTCGGGTTTTTGAGCAAGCGCACAAGCGCAGTGGCTAAAGCAGCGCCATTAGCGCACGGCACGAGCAAACCATTTTCTTCGTGTTGCACCATTTCCTTCATACCGCCGACGTTCGTGACGGCAACGGTTTTGCCCGCGGCCATCGCTTCGGCAAGCGCAAAAGGGAATCCCTCGGTGAGCGAAGCCATCACATAAATATCCATGGCGGCGAGCGCCACCGCGACTTCAGATACAAAGCCGGCAAAAAAGAGCTTGCCCGCAAGGTTCAATTTTGTGGCGAGCGCCTCCAACTCTTCACGCAACGGGCCATCACCGATCACGATAAAACGCGCCTCGGGAAATTCGCGCAACACTTGCGGCGCAGCTTCGATGAAATAGCGGTTACCTTTTTCCTCGCGCAAGCGCGTGACCGTGCCGATCATCTTTTGCTCAGGGCTGAAACCAAATTGCTCTTTAAAAGCCCGGACTTTTTCCGGCGCGGCCGTTTTAAAATTATTTAAATTGACGCCGTTCCAAACGACGCGCGTTTTATTCAGCGGTACGGCACGGCTTTGCACCAAAAAATCACGCACACTCTGGCTGACGCCAACGGCTACATCGGTTTTGCGGCTCAACAAACGATCCGCCAGAAATTGATGCGGCAGGGTCTTGAGCACGGCCCATTCATGCATCACATTGGGGATGCCGCACTGTCGCGCTGCCAGCCGGCCGAAATTGGCGGCGCTGTATCCATGCAAATGCAACAGATCAATTTTTTCCTGGCGCACAATATCCGCCAACGCCCCGGCAATGGCAAACGAATACTTGCCTTTATCAATATAAAACATTTTCACGCCATTCGCCTCAAGTTTTTGGCTGGCGGCATCCCGCGCGCGCAACGAAACGACCATCACTTCATAGCGTTGGGCTTCCCGATGCTTGATCCATTCAATGAAACACAAAGCAATACTGCTCGGGTTCACCCCGTCCATGCTGAGTTTATCGATGACGTGAAGAATTTTGTATTTTCGGCTCATGATTTAAAAATTAACCAAACGGGGCGTCCGCGTTACATCGGCGTCGCGGCGGTCTTGCACGATTTTCGCGGGAACGCCGACGGCAATCATCCAATCCGGCACATCTTTATTGACCACGGCGCCGGCGCCGATGATGCAGTCTTTGCCGATTTTCACGCCGTC
>CAYUVM010000113.1:0-10161 GCA_964447935.1 uncultured Cytophagia bacterium
AAGCTAAAAAAGGGTTGTGGCTGGGCGGCGCAATCTTGGCACTTGTCGCTTTAGCACTGCCGAAAATCGGCGCATTACAGGACACCACAGCAAAAAACAACTCGGCAGCCGCACCGCGCGATCCAAGGCTTTCGGTACATTTGCAAGTGCTTCAGGCTGAAAAATTGGGAGATCGTCTGATGACGGTCGGCACGGTTTTAGCCAACGAAGAAGTCGAGATTCGCAGTGAAAGCTCCGGCAAGGTTGAAAAGATTTTTTTCAAAGAAGGCGGCCGCGTGCAGAAAGGCGAGGCGCTGTTAAAAATCAACGACGCCGAATTGAACGCCCAATTGCAACGCGCCCAGTCGCGGCAAGCCATTACCGAGGAGCAAGCGGAACGCCAACGGCAGTTATACGCCCAAAAGCTGGCCAGCGAACAAGCTTACAAAAACGCTGAAAACGAACTGAACATTGCCAAAGCCGAGGTGCAACTGATTCAAGCGCAAATCGACAAAACCGAACTGCGAGCCCCCTTTGCGGGCACCATTGGTTTGCGCTATGTGAGTGAAGGCAGTTATATTTCACCGACGACGCGAATTGCGACCCTGCAAGATTACAACGTGGTGAAAGTCGATTTCACCATTCCGGAAAAATATGCTGCTGCCGTCAAAAAAGGCGACAAAATCAGTTTTGCCGTGACCGGCATTACCAAAAGATTTAGCGGCACGGTTTACGCTCTGGAGCCGAAAGTCGATCCGGCGACGCGCACGTTGCGGTTGCGCGCCTCAAGCCCGAACCCCGAGGGCGTGTTGGTTCCCGGCGCGTTTGCCAATGTCGAGATCGTTTTGCAGGAAAAACAAACTTTGACGATCCCTTCTTTTGCCCTTATTCCGGAATTAAAAGGCCATCGTGTTTTTCTGTATAAAAACGGCAAAGCCGAATCGCAAAGCGTTACCATCGGCGGCCGCACCGACGAGCGGGTTGAAATTGCCGAAGGCCTGCAAGCCGGCGACACTTTAATTACCTCCGGCATTTTGCAATTGCGCCCCAGTATGGCAGTGAAAATTGTCGAGGGCGAGTAGGCGCAAATCGAGAAATACGCTAAAAACTCGTAACGGTTTTATATTCCCAATGATTGGCACCGGCTGTTTAACAGAACAAGAGCGGCAAATTTAAAATTATCACCCGACAACTTCACGCAGCCGTTCCGGATAATTAGTGATGATGCCGTCAACACCGCGTTTCCGCAAGCGGCGCATCATCCATTTGTAATTCACCGTCCACACATGCACTTTCTTGGCGGCAGCATGCGCCCGTGCGATAAAATCGGCGTCCACCAAACTGTAATGCGTGCTCAACAACTCCACGGTGCCAGCAAAAACCTCCGGAGCAAATTCCTTCCAGCCAAAGATGTAACCCACCTTTAATTCCGGCGCGAGCTTTTTAATCTCGTCCACGGTTTTCCAATCGAAAGAAGTCACCACGCAGTCGCCAACAAACTTCTCGCGGCGAATCGTTTCTACCACCAGGGCCGGCAGGTTCTTTCGTTCGTGTCCGTGTATTTTCACTTCAATGTTCAATTTCATTTTATCGCGCGCGAACACAATCACCTGCTCCAAAGTGGTGAGGGTTTCTCCGGAAAATTTTTGATCGTACCACAAACCCGCGTCGTAGCGCTGCAATTCCGCCAATGTCATTTCCCACAGATTGCCTTTGCCATTCGTCGTGCGCTCCAGCGTGTCGTCGTGCATCACCACCAAACGATCATCCGCCGTTTGTTGGATATCCAACTCACACATTTCTGCACCCATTGCAAAGGCCAGGCGAAAGGCCGCGAGTGTATTCTCCGGCGCATGGCCCGAAGCGCCGCGATGCGCGCATTGGTAAAAGCGGTCAAGATTCATATTTCCTCAATTACACTGCGACGAACTACGGCACATAATCGCGCGGCAACGCTTCTGCCGCGCGTTGGTTGAACCAATGTCCGTACAAGAAAAACGCATAACCGTCATAAGCATAGCCGGCCTTATTGAGCAACACGTGATCACGCTGGACCACCAGCCATGAGGTTTGGAAATCGCCGCGTGCCAGTTTATAAATAATTTGCAGCGTGCCTTTAAAATTGAATTCAACCTCAGTCGAAAAAGCGGTGGGCAAAAACATGGCGCGAAAGTCGGTGACCTGACGGTTAAATCGCTTTTCTTTGCCTTCTCTTTCCCACGGCAGATCCGGCAAGATCGCGACCTGATATCCTGCCGCGGTTAATTGCCCGGAAATAGCCGCGGCCAGAAAATGGCGAAACGAACCCCGATAGGTTTCGTGGCGTGCGGCTTTCCACTTTTGCGCCACGGTCGAATCGGTTGGAGTCATTTCTTCAAAGCGCGGAATAAAAGCAAATTTAATTTCCTGCTGCTTCAAATAATAACGAAATTCCTGCACGATGAACTCGGCGCGATAACCCAACCGCCAATTCTCAAGGCGCAACGGCCGGCTGGCGACGGCGATGAAACAGTCACTCTCCTGCTCAATTTCAAAATCCAGCACTTCGGAATTCAAAATTTTACAATCGTCAGATTTATATCCATTTCCCCAAAACAGGTTTTCAAATTTTTGCAAGTTTTTTCGCCACTCGCGATCTGGAGTGGCCAGCACTTCAACTTGCGACATTTCCAATGGTGCCGCTTTCAAACGCAGATTCTCCACGACATTGCCGGCGGCGATGCGCACAGGGATTTTTTGCATTTCATAGCCGAGCAAAGACGCCACCAATTCGTAAGTGCCCACCGGCACGTTACGAATCACGTATCGCCCCTCGGCATCGCTGACTGCGCCGAGTGTGGTGTTCGCGAGAAAAATGTTGACGTTCTGCAGCGGCAGGTTGGACACGGCGTCGGTGCACCCGCCGGAAATCAAAAAATGCGGCGCGGATTGCGGTTGTGCTTCTTGAAGCGTCACCGCGATGAGAAAAAGGAAAAATCCACCGGAAGTAAAACTTTTTTTCATATTCATTTTTCCAACAATTCCCACTTTCGTAAAATCCGTTTCGCCACCGCCAGTTTGTGCACTTCATCCGGCCCGTCGTAAATGCGCGCCGCGCGTTCGTGCCGAAACCAATACGCCAGCACCCTGTCGTCAGTGACCCCGAGGCCGCCGTGCACTTGAATGGCGCGATCCAAAACTTTTTGCAAAATCCCCGCGACAAAGAATTTGATGAGTGAAATTTCATCGCGCGCGGCATGGGCGCCTTCGCGGTCAATTTTACGCGCCGTATCCAGAACCAGCAAACGCGCCGCATTGATTTCCGCCCGGCTTTCCGCAATCCAGGTTTGAATGATTTCGCTAGTGGCCAGCGGCTTGTTGGGGGCAAGCTGGCGTTTGACGGCATACGCGCACATCATGTCAAATGCGCGCTCGCCAATGCCAATCCAGCGCATGCAATGATGAATGCGGCCCGGCCCAAGCCGTTCCTGCGCCATCGCGAAGCCGCTTCCCTCCTGTCCCAGCAAATTCTTCTGCGGCACCCGGCAGTTCTCGTAAACAATCTCTGCGTGGGTGGCGTAGTCATCACCAACATGCCCCATCACCGAAATGTTGCGCACGAGTTTGAATCCGGGTGTGTTGGTCGGAACGATAATCTGGCTGGCGCGCTGATGCGGACTTTTCGCGTCGGGATTGGTGATCGCCATTACAATCGCGAAGGCGGCGCCTTCCGCCGAAGAAGTAAACCACTTGTGGCCGTTGATGACATAATCGTCGCCCTCTCTCATTGCGGTGGTGTTCATCCAAACCGGATTGGAGCCGGGAAACTCCGGTTCCGTCATCGAAAAGCAACTACGAATCTCGCCGCGAATAAGCGGCCAAAGATAGGTTTGCTTTTGCTCTTCGGTGCCGTGTCCCAATAAAATCTCGGTGTTGCCGATGTCCGGCGCTTGGCAATTGAAGACAAAATGTCCCAGCGGCGTGCGCCCCATTTCCTCACTAAGCTGCGCAAACTCGGCGAGCGCAAGTCCCAGCCCGCCGGCCTCTTTAGGAAGATGTGGCGTCCACCAACCGCGTGCCTTCACCTGCTCGCGCTTTTGCTGCAAAGCCGGCAGCAGTTGGTGAAAACTCTTGCTCAGAAAATCTTTTTCTAATGGATAAATTTCTTGCTCTAAAAAAGCACGAATGTTTGCAACAAGATTTTGCATGAGATTTAACTTTGAAAGATCAATCTCTGTTACGTCCAGCCCAGACGAGGGTGCAACCCAAGAAAACCACGAAGGCACAAAGACACGAAGTTAATCCGCGTTTCTTGGTGCCTTTGTGTCTTAGTGGTTTAACCATCCTTACGCATTTACACTGAATAAACGACAATACAAGTCAGAGGATCAAGCGGATAATCAAAAAATCCGCTCGATCAGCTAAGTCTGCGCACAAAATCCCGCTCACTCCTTCGGCAAACCCTTTTTCGCAATCGTCGTCATCACTTCGCAAAAGCGATTCAATTCTTCCAGCGTCGTGTATACGTTCGGCGTGATGCGCAGGCCTTTGAACTCCTCGTGAATAATGGGCACCGTGAAAATTCTATGTTTGTTCATCAAATAATTGGCGACCGCGGCGGGGTCGGTGCCTTCGATGTGTACATTGCCAATGGCGCAGGACATCGTATCCTCGAACGAGGTGTTGAAACGAATATTCGGCAGCGTTTTTAAATTGTTCATCCAGTAACGCGACAGATAGCGCAGCCGCATTTCTTTGCGCTCGCCGCCGAGGCCGTTGTGAAAAAGAATCGCTTCGCCAATCGCCAAATGCGGCGCCGCGGAGTGCGTGCCGATTTCCTCATATTTGCGAATGTCACTCGCCTGCTTTTTATCCGCCGCCATCAGCGGCCAGACTTTTTCGATCTTGTCGCGCTTCACGTACAACATGCCCGTGCCCTTCGGCGCGAAGAGCCATTTGTGCAGGCTCGTGCCAAAATAATCGCAGCCGATATCGCTTTGCTTAAAATTGAATTGTGCAAACGAATGCGCGCCATCGACGATCACCTCGATGCCTTTGGATTTCGCCAACTCGCAAACCGCCTTCACCGGCGTAATCTGCCCGGTGATATTCACCATGTGCGACAGAAGAATCACCTTCGTGCGGCTGGTGATGCCTTTGGCAAATGAATCGACGATTTCATTTAAATTTTTCGGCGGAATTGGAATTTTCACCAATTTCAAAACCAACCCTTCCCGCAACTCCCGCTGGCGCAACGTCGTGAGCATCCGTCCATAATCCTGCGTCGTCGAAAGCACCTCGTCGCCGGGTTTCAAATCCAACCCCATGAGCAGGGTTTCCAAAGACTCCGAAGCATTGCGCGTGATGGCAATCTCCTCACGATCACACCCGAAAATTTCTGCGAGGCCGGTGCGGATGGTTTCAATTTGCGGCTCCAAAATTTGCCACATGGTGTACGCCGTCGCGTCTTCCTGCTGCCATTGATAACGCACCAGCGACTCCGTCACAATCCGCGGCGAAGGCGAAACGCCGCCGTTGTTCAAATTGATCATCCCGCGCGTCACTGTGAACGCCTGTTGAATCTCGAACCAAAAATCCTCGTCACTCGCCACTTGGTCGGGTGATAAATGCGCGATATGTTTAGTGGCGGCTTCAACATCTTTAAATAATGCCGCGACCGCTGACGACGCCAGCGCCATCAAGCCCATACCTTTGCCGGCAGCGGCAAGAAATTGCCGGCGGTTGAAATCGGATTGTGGTAATTTGCTCATTGCGACCTTCCTCCGTTTGTGACGTTTTATCGAGATTCGTAATTTTCCGAACAATGTGGATAAGATAATCCGTGAACCGGGCAAAAGCAAGTGATATGGTTGGATTGAACGACTCCGCAAGGCCTACTCAAATTGCTGAACGATCTTTACATCGGTGCGCGAATAACTGATAAAGCTGTTAGGCATGAGTTAGAGCCGTTCTTGCGTTTTAATGAAGCTCCTCAAACCGCAAATTCCCAAGCGGATACTTCCGCCAATCTTTGTAATCGAAATGCCACCATTCGAATTCATACACGCGAAAGCCCTGCGCTTCCATTGCCTGCCGCAACAATTCGCGATGCCAGCGCTGCAAAGAAGTGCCGCCTTGATAATTCGGATACGCGCGCTCGGAAAATTCATCGTAGCCGCTGACCATTTGTACTGGCTTTCCGGTGGCTAAATCATACAGCGAAAGATCAACCGCGCAGCCGCGATTGTGGCGCGAGCCATTGGCAGGGTTGGCGACGAAATCGTGTTTGTCGGTCGGAGTGCCGTCCCAAAACATTTTGGTGACATACCACGGACGGTACCCGTCGTGAATGAACAAGCCGTAACCATGTTGCGCAAGATTTTTATGAGCCCGCGCCAACGCTTCGGCGGCGGGACGTTGCAAAAAGGCACGCGCTTGCGAATAAAAAACCGAGCTCATGAAATTGTTGGTGCTGGCGTAACGAATATCGAGTTTAATGGTCGGATCCAAAGTCGTCAACTCCACCAAATCCGATTTCAGCAAATCACCGCTCTCTTTCGGCGGTTGCGCCGCCAGCGCAAGCGTTCGCAACTCCTCTGCTGGTTTTAAGGGCGTAATCCGAAACGTTTCGCCATCCTCCCCGTCGATAGGCCGGCGCTTGAACATCACGCTCGCGGCTTCGACTTGCGTGGCTTTGCCGTTTTGATCACGCGTAAAAATCAATTTCTCGCCGTGATACAGACCATAATCCGGAAACGCATAAACGTTCTGGGAAATTTCGGCGAGCGGATAGGAGAAAAACCACTCGATCAGCGCGTGCAGCTTGCCGTCTTTTTCATGGATAAAAAGAATGTTGTGATCCCAGCCGTATTCGCCGATGAGACCCTGCCAAGGTTGCGGAATATCTTTTGGCTTGCCAGCGGCAATGCGATAAAAAACATTTTTGCCAATGCTTAATGAATCGCCACGAAGAATAATTTTGGCGCCATGCGCCAGACGATCATCCACCAGCAGCGTATCGCCGAGCGCCTTCAACTCCAACAGCAATTCGCGGCGGGAGAGAAATAATTTCTCCTCGCGCGCGATAAGTTCGATTTTTTCATTATTCCGCATGTAACTGCCGGCAAGTTTTTTGGCGATTGCGGGATCAATCGGCTCGGGAAATTTCATTTGCGGCAACAGCGATTTATTGCGCACGGCGAGCATCAGTTTGAGCGCATGCTCGGCAATATTTTCCACAACGGAGTTGGCGCCATCGAGGCTGGTCACGGCAATGACGCCGAGTTTGGCGTCTGGCAACGCTTCCAGTTCCGTGGCGAATCCGTACATCGCACCGCCGTGGCCGATACGGCGATAGTCTTGCAATTCCGAAAGCGCGAAACCGATGCCGAAACCATTCTTCGCTCCCGCCGGTGCAAATTGCGGCGTCCACATTTTTTCGAGCGTCTCGCGTTTGAGAATTTCTCCGTTTACCGTTTTGCCGCCATTAAAAAGCACACTCATAAAACGCGCGAGATCGGTAACCGTCGAATACATGCTGCCCGCCGGCGCCATGCCGAGTTGAAACGTCGGCGCAACAAACTTGCGGCCGTCGTAGCTCCACATGTAGGCTTTCGCGAGCTGTTTGGTGATTTCCGGCGTCGGCACGAAGCTGCTATTCTTCAATCCCATCGGCGCGAGCACGGTTTTTTGTAAATACTCGGTGAATGGCTGCTTCTGCGTTTTCTCCAATACATATCCAACCGTCGCGATGCCAGCGTTGGAATATTTGATGCGCTTCTCCGGCTCGTAGATTAATGTGGTGGGATTGAGGCTCTGCACCGTTTGCGCCAACGACGTTGTCGCGTCATCAAAATAATTTCCCGCCGGCGGCTCACGCACGAGTCCGGAACGATGCGACATCAATTGCCGCAATGTAATCGCTTTGTTGAATGGATTGTTCGGTTTGAAATCTGGCAGATAGGTTGTGACCGGCGCGTCGAGATCGATTTTCCCGCGTTCGACGAGCTGCATGATGCCGATATCCGTAAACAGCTTGGAGACCGAGCCGACGCGATAAACCGTTTCGGCGGTTGCCGGAATCTTTTGGTCGGGGTCTTCCATGCCGAAACCTTTGGCCCACACGGTTTGCTGATCATCGACGAGCGCAATAGAGAGTGCTGGCAGTTTTTTGTCCTGCATTTCGTGCGCGATCACGCGTTCCAGTTCACTAATCACCGCAGCATATTCGGCGCGAGGGAAAAAATTCGCATTGGGGTTTCCATCAAAGCCCCACGAGAAAAACACCGCGATAAAAAACAACGCTGTCAAACTTGTCAACTTGTGGAAGGTTTTGTGATGAGGCATGATTTTATGGCTCCTGAAAACTATTTTAACTGCAAAGCTTTTTTAAACCACGAAGACACTAAACAACTGATAAACTTCGCGCCTTTGTGTCTTCGTGGTTAATTAAATTGAACAAAAAAATTTTCTTGTTTCAAGCGACACACCATTTAAAGATCTGGCGTTATCGTCATCGCTCTTTCAATTTCATCCGCCGTGTACGGCAAACCCGTCGTTAGAATTTCGCAGCCGTCGTTGGTGACGAGCAGCATGTCTTCGAGATAAAAAGCTTGTCCAGCGACGGCAAACATCGGCTCAAATTCCAACACCATGCCGGGTTGAAAAACACCAGTGGGCGCTTTTTCACCCGGCTCCAGTCCGCTGGTGTGCAAATGCCAAATATTGGGATTATTCGGATCGAGCAAGAGCGTCGCAGCTTCTTTTGCCAACGAGGTTTTGAGAGCAGCGTGCGCACGCTCCACGGCTTTCCTGCCGGCAGCAATGATGTCTTCGTGGCGCGCACCCGGACGAATCACCCCAACGCCAGCGCGATAGACATCGATCAAAAGATTCCAAACTTCACGTTGCTCCGGCGAAAAGCGGCCCGAGACCGGCGCAGTGCGGCCCACGTCGCCTTTGTAAAAATCGAGGTCGCAACCGACATCAACCCGAACCAATTCGCCGGCTTGCATGCGGCGATTCAAATGATAATAATCCGCCAGCGATTCAAACGGTTTCGGAATCACCGCATTCGGGCCGGACATCACCCACGGCCAAAATGACGGCCCTTCCGCGCCGGCGCGAATGCAGCCGCAAACGACTTCGGCTTCAACTTCGCGTTGCGATTTTCCCGCTCGCAAATTTCGTAAACCAGCCAAGAGTGCGGTTGCGCTTGCGGCAGCGACACGGCGAATGATTTGAATTTCCGTTGGCGTTTTAATCATGCGCAGCGCAGCGATCATTTGTCGCGCCGAACGGATTTCTGCTTGCGGCCAGCGCGCGGCCAATGCGTTGCGCCACAACACGGGCGTGTCGGAAATCGGCAACAACCCCGCAGGATTGCTTGACGGCGGTGGCACCCAATAACTGTCATCAATGTAAAGTTTCAACGGCGCTTGCCGTTGCCGGCGGTCGAGAAATGAAGTAAACTCCTCCCAGGCCGCCACGTGATCGAATCGCCATTTCTTTGCTGAACCCGGCCCCGGCACCATCAAAGCATTGGGCAGCCATTTTTCGGCGCCGGACAACTGGGTCGGTACAAAGAGCCACGATTCTTTGGTCCCGCCATCCAACGCCAGAATCGCATTCACGGCGCTGGCCAGGCCCGTAAAATAAAAGAAGCTCGGATTCTGCTGAAAGCCGTGGCTCAACAACTCATCATCGTTGACGAAAATGTTGCGCGCATGCAGCAACAAAATTCCTTCGGGCAATTGCGCCAACAAATTTTGGCGGTGTTGATAAAATTCATCGCTAGGGATTTTTTCTTGCGCGAGGGCGACGTGGCTAAAAAGCAAAAAAAGCGGAATCCAAATTTGTTCGCGTGAACTCTTCATAAGCGTTTTCAGGAAAGTGTCATCATGTTCAAAAAACAATGCCGCCTCAGTTTTTGGATGCAGTCAAATTAGCGTAGGTCGTTTCAATCCAGCGATCCGTGGGAATAAAACCACTGCCAGGGTTTCCATAAAACTTTGCAGCTCATCTCTACGGCTTATGAAAACTGGTACCAATAAATTTTAACGCCTCCGAAAGGCCGCTGCGCCAATAAGACCACATGTGCGCGCCGTCGCGCACACGATATTCGTGCGGAATTTGCCGTTTGGTGAGCGCGACGTGCAACATCGCATTGCCCTTGTTGCTCCTGCTCGCCTTCAGCCTCGTCTA
>CAYUVM010000114.1:0-10153 GCA_964447935.1 uncultured Cytophagia bacterium
TTCCCCAATACCTTGATTTGGGCGGATACCAATGATTTTTGGGCGAGCCGTTACGCCGATCTCGACGGCGATGGCAAACAAGAAATCATCGGCCGCCGCGGGGAGCGTTTTCAAGTGTTGGAAAATGTCCGCGACAATCAATATCAATTCGTCGATTCATTGCGAAATTTTACGCGCGGCTCCAACATTACCGGCGTGCCGCATTGTGAAATTGGGGATTTCGACGGGGATGGGCGCCAAGAGATTTTATTAGGTGACTACGACGGTGATTTGTATATTTACGAAGCAACGGGCGATAATCGGTTCACGGCGACATGGAGCGACAGCTTGCCGTTGAGCGACAGCATCGATTTTATTCGCGCCGGCGATTTTGACGGCGATGGGCGCATGGATTTCGCCGCCGGTTGCCATTCCGATCCGGCGCTGGATGCCGAGCATGAGTTTGACGCGCGGCACTGGTTGTTTCGGATTTATCGCAGTGCCGGCGATAATCGGTTTCAGCCGATCTGGGAGCAGGCGTTTTTCGGTTTTCAAGCCCCCAAAGATTTTGACGCCGGTGTGGGCGCGGGCGATATTGACGGCGACGGCCGCGACGAGCTTTTTCTCAATCTCTTTCCCGACGCGTACGTGGTGAAGATTGAAAACGGCCAGGGCAAAGTGATTTGGCATTATCAACCGTCGCGCAGCAATACCACTGTCGTGGCAAATTTAGATGGCGCCGCCCCGCCGGAATTTTATTTTTCCGATGGCCGAATTTTACGCTCGTTTCAATTGCCCGGAACCCAAACCGGCGCGCCGGCCCCGGGCGAAGTCGAGGGGCGGCCGCTCGATGCAACGCGGGTGTTGTTGAACTGGCGTCCAGTGGCAGGAGCAGAGGGGTATGCGATTTATCGCGGCACCGACAATGCCCCGCTGCAATTGTTAACCACGATCACGACGACGGCTTTCCGTGATTCGTTGCTGGTTCCCGAACAATTGTATCGTTACGCCGTGGCAACTTTCGATATGCAGCAGCAACCGCAAATCGGACCGCGTTCCAGCGAAGTTTTGGCGCGCCCTTCGCAATCGCCTTTTGTTGTCGCCGCACATTTTTTTTCACCGCATCATGTGGCCGTGCAATTCAATGAGCCGCTGCACGAGTCGGCGCGGCAAGTTTCAGCTTTTGAGTTGCGCCCCAGCGCCCCCAGTCAACTTAAATTGCAACCGGAGAGTGCTGTGCTCAGCCGTTCCGGTAGCGAAGTGATTTTAGCTTTTCCGGCGATCACGTTTGTCCCCGGCGCTTATCAAGTACGTGTCACTGGCGTCACGGACATTGATCGCGTGCCGATTGACACGACGAGGAATCGCGCTTCGTTCACGGTAGAAAAAGAGTCGTCACGTTTCTATGTCGTCTCGGCCAGGGTTGAATCGCCACAACAGCTTGCGGTTTCTTTTAATTTGCCGGTCGAGGCTACGAGTGCCGCGGTGATCGCGAATTATAAAATTAGAAATCTTGGCAATTCGGCTCTGACGGGCATTACGTTGGCGCGAGCGGAAATCGTGGGCAATGACGCCGCTGTTGTGCGTTTGACACTGGCGCAGGGCGCACTCGGTCCGCTCGGCAGAAATCATGTCATTGAAATTACCGGTGTGCGCAGCGCCAGCGGTATTGCACTGCAATCCGGCGAAGGCAACGCCGTTGGGCTGGCGATGGCGAGCGCGAATTTGAACCGCGTGTTGATTTATCCGAATCCATTTGTCTCTTCGCTGCATCAAACGCTCACGATTGCCGGTTTGACGCCACAGGCCGTGATCAAAATTTTGGATGTCGAAGGCCGCGTGCTCGTGACGCTGGAAGAGAATGATGGCAATGGCGGCGTGGATTGGGACACCCGCGAGGCGCAGGGAAAGTTGGTTCCATCCGGAATTTATCTGTGTTATGTGACTTCGGGAACGCAAACGACGGTGACGAAGTTTGTGATTGTACGGTAAACGCAGAGGGCAAAGCGCTATGCGCTCTGCTACAAACCAAGGAGGTGTGGTATGCTTGTGGTTGGATTAACCGGCGGCATTGGCTGCGGCAAATCGGAAGTGCGCCGCCGCTTGTTGAATGCCGGCTTCACGGTGTTGGATGCGGACACTTTGGCGAAGCAACTCGCCGAAACAGATCCAGTCATCGTCAGTAAAATAAAAAAAGAGTTTGGCGAGACCATGTATGACACCGCCGGGCATTTGCAGCGCAAAGCGCTCGCGGCGATTGTGTTCAACGATCGGCAACAGCTTGAGAAACTCAACGGTATCATTCACCCGCGCGTTATCAGCGCCGTCGAGCGCCAAATTGAGGCATTGCAACAGCAGGGTGAAAAAATTGTTGTCGTCGAAGCGGCGCTGCATTACGAAGTGCACTGGAATGAAGCGATGGATGTGATGGTCGTGGTCAGCGCGCCGCTGGCGAAGCGGCTCGCGTGGGTCATGCAGCGCGACGGCGTGGACGAAGCCGCGGTGCACCGCCGTATGGCCAGTCAACTGCCGCTCGAAGAAAAAGTCAAGCGCGCGGATTATGTGATTGAGAACAGCGGCGATCTGGCGACGTTGGATGCGGCTGTGGTTCGGCTCATTGTTTGGCTGCAACAACGCGCGCTGGTTTAAAAATTTTCAGTTTAAAATTTAAAATGCGCAAGCCCGTCCACCCAAGAATCATCTCCGTCTCCCGCCGCACCGATATTCCGGCGTATTATGCCGATTGGTTCATGCAACAGGTCGAGGCCGGTTATGTGACCTATCCGAACCCGATGAGCTTCAAACCAGTGCGGCTTTCGCTGCGGCCCGCCGAGGTTTTATTTATTGTCTTTTGGACGCGCAATCCCCATCCGCTCGAAAAACACTTGGCGCGACTCGACGAGCTTTATCAACGCGCGCATTATTTCCATTTCACCATCAACGGCCTGCCGAAAACGCTGGAAACCAGCAACCCGCCGCTGGAATTTGCCATTTCTACTTTTCTGCGATTGGCCGAACGCTATCCCAAGCAAGTTTTTTGGCGCTACGATCCGATTGTATTATCCGACTTGACGCCGCCGAATTATCATCTTGAAAAATTCGGCGAGTTAGCGGCGCGGTTGCGCGGCGCGACCACACGATGTTATTTTTCTTTTGTGAGCTGGTATTTAAAAGTGCAGCGCAATTTTGCGAAAGCGACGCAGGAACACGGCGTTAATTTTCGTGATGCCGAGCTGGCCGAGCGGCTTGAACTGGTGCGCCGGCTGAATCAAATTGCCGCAGCCAATGGCATGACGCTGTATTCATGCTGTCAGGATGCATTGTGTGAAGTCGAGGGCGTGTCAAAATCACGCTGCGTTGATATCGAGACGATTCGGGAAATTGCTCCCGAACGCTATCGCAAGCTCCGCGCCGTGCCAACGCGCGAAGATTGCGGCTGTTATGAAAGCCGCGATATCGGCTATTATGACAGTTGCCCGCACGGCTGCATTTATTGCTATGCCAATTTGCATCGCGACAAAGCCAAGGTTTTTTATGAGAACTATTTGCTCAGGCGAAAATTACCGATGGACGAAACGATAACCAGCGCCGAATGGGTTGCCGGTTGATGTTCCAGCTTCGGGAAGGGGGCTATACTCACTTTTCAAAGCGAACGCAGTGTAAGAGGATAATCACTAATTGAAGGAGTATCTTATATGCTGGGTATGAATGTGGGTACAACCGCTGCACTATGTGTCGCCGCCGCTTTCTTGGTTTCCTTGTTGCTTGCAGCGAATATGACGCTCAAAATGACGCGGAAACGACGGGAGTTTCGGCGGCGCGGCCTTTCGTAAAACAGAATGCCGGCGCTTCTTCTATTTGTAGGCCGTAATCACCCACCGCAATTGCATGGGGTTGTTGATTTTAATTTCGGCAATACCGACTTCGGCATCTTTGCCATCGATTTCCAGCCGCCAAAATTTTTTCTCGCCGCGCCCGATCGTAAAACCGGCAATGCCGTTGACAAAACGATGTGAGAAATCCACATAGCTTATTTTGAACAAGCGTTCCATCAGGTCGCGCGCCGCAGTTCCGGCCGGCACTTCAACATTGGCCTGCAGCGAATTGCTGGAATCGGCAACGACCTGAATTTGCACGCGTATTTTGGACGGCGTAGCATTGCCTGGCGGCTTTGAAAAAATTGGGCCGGCGATTATTCCCAGGCCGGCAAGCAGCAAAAGAAGTTTGGCGAATCGCATTGCAGTTCCTCAAAGTTTAAACCGGGGCGATAATATTTTCGGCTTTGGCGGGACGTTTATCGTTCTCTTTGGACGGCCATTCCAATACCAGCAGGCCGCCGAGAATTAACGCGGCGCCGAGCATTTGCAAGGCGCTCATGTGCTCGCCCAAAACAAAACGCGCCAGCAGGGCCGTTGATACCGGCTCAATGGTGGAAAGCAGTGAAGCGCGTGCCGCGCCGATCCGAACGACGGCGCCAAAAAACAGAATGAGCGACACAAACGTCGCAATGAAGGCCATGCCGAGCATAATGAGCCACGCCGCCGTGGAAAAATTCGCGTAACCTGCGAGATTGGATGAATCCATGAAGATAAAAACCAACCCCACCGGCGGCAACGTCCACGCGGAAACGACGGTGGGCGAATAACTTCTTAACAGCTTCTGGCTGCAGGCGGTGTACAGCGCCACGCAGAGCGCGGAAGCGAGAATCAACAAAACGCCGCGCCCCGAAAAGCTCGATTGGCCGCTCGGGGTAAACGAAAGAATGGCGCAGCCCAGAAAACAGATCAGCGCCACACCGATTTTGCGCAGCGTCGGCGGCTCGCGATAGAGCCAATACGCGACAAAAACCACCAGCACCGGATAAAGATAAACCAGAAAGATTGCCACGCCGGCGGGTAGCAGTTGCAAGCCCATAAAATAAGTGAATTCGGAGACGCCGTACGTGAGAATGACGCCGCCCAGGAGCGCCGGCCAGTCGCGTGCGGCAATTTTCCAATTCGCGCGCTCGCGGCGATTGAGCAGGATCGCCAGCCATAAAAAAATTGATGCGAAGCTCATGCGCAACACGACAATGGCGTTGAGGGTCAAATGTTCCCGATAAGCCAGCTTGACAAAAATCGCGAGCGTACTGTAGAGCAACGCCGAAATCAGCGCCAGCATGATGCCCGACCATTTTGATTGAGGCAAGTTCATAAGTATGTAAAGGCAAAAGGATATTGAAAAACTAGCGCCGTTGGGCCTCCCGTCGGCGTGGTCTGCCCTGCCACGGCAGAGGCAGTTGGCGTGACGTTATTTTTCAAAAACAATTTGATTGAACAACTCCTCCGCAACATTGCCCCCGGTGATGAGGAGAACCAAAGGCATGCCGCGCGCAGCAATTTTGTTCTCCAAAAGAGCCGCGGCGGCGACGGCAGCCGAGCCTTCCACGCGCCAGCCTTGTTGAAAATAAAATTCCTGCATCGCGAAACGAATGCTGCTCTCTTTGACAAGAACGACGTCATCGCAATATTTTTGAATGGCGGGCAAAAGTTTTTCGCTCGCGAACCGGCCGGTCAAGCCGTCCGCCACCGAATCGGCGATCGGCGTGTCGACCACTTTACCGAGTGCGAGCGCGCGCACGGTGGCGGGCGAGGCTTCGCTTTGCACGCCGATGATTTGACTCTGCGGCGAATGCGTTTTGAGCGCCGTTGCAATGCCGGTGATCAGCCCACCGCCGCCGACTGGCACGACGACGCACAGCGGCGGCGAAATTTTTTCCAACAACTCCAGACCAATCGTGCCTTGTCCGGCGATAACTTCGTCTTGCTCGAAGGCATGCACGAAGGGGAGGTTTTTTTCTCGCGCATAGGCTTGGCCAATCGCGTCAGCTTCGTCATAATCCGCGCCTTGTTGAATTAAGTTTGCGCCGAGTTGGCGCAGCTTATGCATTTTTAACGGCGACGCCGCCTGCGACACAAAAACCGTTACCGTGCCGCCGAGCAATTGCGCCGCCTGCGCCACGCCCAGCCCATGATTGCCCGCCGAAGCGGTGACGATGCCTTTGCTCCTTGCGGCGGGATCAAGCTGCAGCAATGCATTCGTCGCGCCGCGCATTTTAAACGAGCCGGTGCGTTGCAAGTTTTCCAATTTGGCAAAAACTGGCGCCGCGTTTTTTTCTTCCAACCACGGACAGCGAATGAGCGGGGTTGGATAAAGATACGGTTGAATGCGAGTGCGGGCGTGTTGGATGGTGGTGAGAGTGAGCATGTTCATTGGTATAAAAATAGGAAGTGACAACGCTTCTTGAACTGGCGAACCAGCCAACCGTCCAACTTCTCTTCACCGTCCCGGATTTAACCAGCGCTGCCAGGTGGGGTCTTGCAATTCATTGCGCGCGGTGGAGTGCACCAGTTCCATTTCACCGCCGCTGCGCGTCTCCACAAAAATAAAGTCCACCCCGCCTTCGATTTCAAAAAAGCGCCAAATCTGGTGCGCGCGCGCGTCGTTGCTGCTGGGGAAGCGCTCGATCTCGTCGGCGTGGCCGTACATGAGCAGCACGCGTCCCATATCGGTTTTCCAGCCGGCGCGGAAGCCGGCAAAATTTTTGTTGGCATACTGAACCAGGCCCAAATACCGGTCGCGGTATTCGTTCTGCGGCGTCTCCGGCGATTGATCGCGTTTTTGCCAGAAGCGCGCGATAAACTCGCGTTTGCCGTCGAGCTTTAATGAATTGAAAATTTTTTTCTCTTCGTTGGAAGCAATATAACGCGTCGTTTCAAATTCCTGGTTCAATTCCTTTTCCGCCATTTGGCGGTAGCCTTGCGCGAGAAAATCCAACCCCACGGTGCTCGCCTCCGCGGCGAGGGCGGCCTGATCTTTTTCGCGATACACAAAAAATTTGTGCCGGCGCGACGCTTCGGCGCCGTTGGTGTGATCGACCACGCGCACCTCGAGGCTATAGCTGCCGCTTTTCATCGTGACGATATTGAACCCGCCGACCTCGACTAATTTTTCGCCGGCAATCTGCCGCCGTTTCGACGGCAGAGTTTTCACGGCATTGCCCGCGCCGTCCAAAATGCGATAGTGCGCCGAGTAACTGCTGTCGCTCGGAAAGCGCAAATGGTAAATTTCAGCGTAAAAATACAGCATCGGCAGCTCCAAGCCATACAGCGCACTCGGATTGGGCAGCACGAGATAATTATTTTTTTGAAAGAACGATTGCGTGGTATCGCGCTCGAGCCGCGCCGCAAGCTGCAAATCGCTGAGCGCCAGTTGTTGGAGCGGATATGGCTCGACGCTGATTTGAAACGCTCGCACGCCGGCATGTTGCCTGTGCAAATCGAGAACCCGCACGTAAAAACGATAGGTTCCTGCGGTCAACTGAAAACGCGATTGCGTGAACAGCAGTTGCCCGGCCTTGAGTTCGGAGGAATCGTTCGCCGTCGAATGCACCCGCCATTGATGATTCACCACGTCAACGCCATTTTTATTGATCATCACCTGACACGAAAAATTTGCCTGCAACTGGTTTTCGACGCGGGCAAAATGCAGCGCTGCGCGCGGCACGGCGATATAAACTTCCACCTGCGCGGTGGTGTCGTTCACGCTGAAGCGCGCGAAATCAAGATCGAAATACAGGGTGGAGTCGGAGGGCGAAGGCGAAGCCTTTGCGGCAGTAAAATTTAAAAGCAACACGAGGCCGCCGAGACGGGAGAAAAATTTTTGCCATTTTTTCATAGTGAAAAAATGGTAGCACGAAACCGCGAGAAAGTCAAGCGAAATTGTTACGGTCGTGTTTGGAAGCGCTGTAATCCGAATAAGCTCAAATCAAAACGCGGGCGTTGGCCGAGCAATAAATCGGCGAGCACCTCGCCCATCGCGCTGGAGAATTTAAAGCCGTGGCCGGAGCAAATGCTGGCGAGCAGAACTTGGGGATGATCGGGATGGAAATCCATGAGAAAATTTTCGTCGGGGGTGTTGGTGTACATGCAGACGGCGGTCGCGGCCGGCGTGGTGTCGAGGGCCGGCATGACGCGACGGAGAATGAGGCGCATGGCTTCGATATCATCAGCGCTCACCTCGCGGCGCACGCGCTCGGCCTGGGTGTATTCGCCTTCATGATGCCGCCCCACTTTTACGCCCTCGCCTAAATTCGGAAAGCCGTAGATAATCCGGTTGGACTCATGTTCGTAAATAAAAATCGGGCAGCGCTGCGGGGAGAAGGCTTCGGCATGGACCGCAGGCGCGAACCATAATAATACCTGCCGCGTGACCGTCAGCGGTAAGCTGAGCTCGGTCAGCAGTGGGCCGATCCACGGGCCGGCAGCAATGAGCAGGTGTTGCGCCTCATACTCGCCTTGCGCCGTCGTCACGCGCACATTGGCCCCATTGCATTTCCATTTGAGCGCCGGTTCCTCGTAGCGCAGCGTTGCACCGTGCTGCGCCGCCAGGTGCAAATGCGCGGCAATGCAACGCTCGGGAAAAACAATGCCGGCGCGCGGCTCCCATACCGCGACGGTATCGTCCGCCGGCTGAAATGCAGGAAAGCGCCGGCGCAGATCGGCGGCATTCAACAATTCATGCGGCAAATGATGAATTTGTGCGCTCCGCTGAGCGCCCATCACCAACACCCCTTCCGGCGGGCCGATCATCAAGCCGCCGGTCTGTTGAAAGAGTTGTTGTTTGGCCTCACGCTCCAACGCGGCCCAGTTTTCATAAGCGCGCTGCACAATCGGCACATACGCCGGATGCTCGAAATAAGCCTCACGAATGATGCGCGTTTGTCCGTGCGACGAGCCGAAACTGTGCGGCGGCGTGAACCGGTCGAGGCCCAACACGCGCTGACCGCGTTTCGCCAAATGATATGCCGCCGCGCTACCCATCGCGCCGAGGCCAAGGATGATGACATCGTAAATTTTTTTCATGAAGGGGTGGGCAATTTTTAGCTAACCCGCGCGAGGATGCGGGCCACCACCGCGCCCAGCTCGTCTTCGCTGTGCGGATCGTATTTGTTTTCGTAATTCAAACACGTCGCGCCGAGACAATCATCGACGCAAGTTGAGCAGCCGGGATTGAGGCCGGTCTGGCCGTATTTGGCGCGGAGGCTCAATAACTCTTGCACGTCATCTTTCGGAAGAATTTTCTCGCCGCCGAGTTGGCGCGAGATAAAAAGGATATGGGCGTAGTGTTCGAGGCGCTCTAATTTGTAATAGGCGTCCCACAAATCCTTGCCCACAGCCACTGCGCCGTGGTTAGCCAGTAAAAAGGCATCGTGATGATGAATGTAAGGCCGCAGCGTGTCGGGAAGTTGTTGCGTGGAGGGCGTGCCATACGGCGCAAGTGGAATGGAGCCGAGGGTGACAATAATTTCCGGCGTGACGCAATTTTCGAATGACAAGCCCGCCACCGCGAATCCCGTCGCATACAGCGGGTGCGCGTGCACCACGGCTTGTACCTCGGCGCGCTCACGATAAGCAAAAAGATGCAGCAGAATTTCACTCGAAGGCTTGCCGGCGGAGAGCGGGTGGCCTTCGAGGTCGACGATAACCATGCTCTCCGGCGTCATGAAGCCTTTGCTCACGCCGGTCGGCGTCGTGAGCACGCGACGCGCATCGAGCCGGACGCTGATATTCCCATCGTTTGCCGCGACGAAGTTTTTTTCATACAGCCGCCGGCCAATCTCGCAGATTTGCTGGCGGAGGGAGAGTTCACTCATCACAGTTTGTTTATGTACAGAAGCCGGTCGATTTTACCACGAAGACACGAAGGCACAGAACTCAATTGTTCTTCGTGTCTTGGTGTCTTCGTGGTTTGAAAAGCTTTTCATTTATTTCAAAATCTCACACCCGACATATTTCCGCAACACTTCGGGCACGATCACCGTGCCTTCGTCGGTTTGATAATTTTCCATAATGGCGATGATGGTGCGCGGCAGCGCGAGGCCCGAGGCGTTGAGCGTGTGCACATATTCCAATTTGCCGCCACCGTCGGGACGATAGCGAATGTTGGCGCGGCGCGCTTGAAAGGCCTCGAAGTTCGAACACGAGGAAACTTCCAGCCATTTTTTCACGCCGGGCGCCCACACTTCGAGATCGTAGCATTTTGCCGCCATGAAGCTCATGTCGCCGCTGCACAGCAGCAGCACGCGATACGGCAGGCCGAGCAGTTGCAAAACTTCTTCGGCGTTTTGCCGCAG
>CAYUVM010000115.1:0-10141 GCA_964447935.1 uncultured Cytophagia bacterium
GAATTTGATACAAATCGACATAATCGATTCCCAAGCGCCGCAGCGAGGCGTCAATCGAAACCATGATGTGTTTGCGCGACAGGCCGCCTTGATTCGGCTTGTCGCCCATCGGAAAGAAAAGCTTGGTGGCGATCACGACTTCGTCGCGTCGCGCAAAATCTCGCAATGCCCGGCCTGTGATCTCTTCACTAACGCCGCGCGAGTACATATTTGCGGTATCGAAAAAATTAATTCCAAGCTCCACGGCACGCTTGATGAGCGGACGGCTTTCTTCCTCGCTCAAAATCCAATCCCGCCATTTCGGATCGCCGTAAGTCATCATACCGAGACAGAGACGGGAAACTTTCAAGCCGGTTTTGCCGAGATTAATATAGTGCATAAAAATCTACTGATTTGATTTTAAATCGAAAATCTTCAATTTAAAAGTTCCACTGTTCTGCGATTGCATTATTTAATGTTCAATACCGTCGCATGAAGCGCTGGGCGATACCCGGCGGCGAGCGTTTTAACAACTGAATGCGGTGTTAACACTTGCACCAGTCGATCATTTCTTCGGGTTAATTTTTGCGAATAACCTTGCGGGCTCCAAAGCCATAAAGCCGTATCCAAAACCAGATAGGCTTGCTGATCATTTGACAAAGAGATAAAACTGCCGTTCGGGAGTTGCGACAGCGGCGCTTCGTAAAGCACTTTTTTATTATCCGCAGTAATACGCTCCCGATGCAAAACATTATCGAGGAACGGCGCCGGCGGTTTTTTGCTCTTGGCCAGCCGCGGATTCGCCTGCGCCCATATAATGCGGAAATAATCAAACTGCTCGCGCGAGCATTCAGCGCACGGACGGTGTCCGGCAGCCAACGCGGTCGCTTCGTCTAAAAAGAAAAGCTCGGTGTATAAACCCGGCCTCATCACCATGCGATGGCGGTTTTTAAATTGCAGTTTGCAAATAATCCAACGCTTGCCCAGATACAACTTCCGAATTTGTTGTTGTGCGTCATGCAAGCAGCCGCGATTTCCCAGCAGTGTGCCACGTGCCGGCGTGGCAATCAACTCGCCCCACGGCGTCACGCGATTTTGTTTTGGCATGGTCATTTTTAAAAACTGCGATCAATTCGATTTCACTGGCGCCTTTAATTGCGCCCAATCGATCGGGGCGGGATTTTCAAAAACTGCAACCGGAAGCTCGTCAAACACCGCGAGATCGGTGTGTTTGCCGCGGCCGCGTTCGTCGGAGAGAAAAATGTTGCCATAACGTTGCCAGTTCGTCCACGGCGTGGACGTGCGCGGTTTTTCGTCGGTCGCTTTCTCAAAATAATCCCATTGGCCGACGAGCTTTGTTTCCTTATCGACGTAAACCAAGTATTTGTTTTCCGGCGTGACGCCGACTTTTTCAAATGTCAGCGAGAGAATGTCGGCGGGACGGCCGCCGCGCATGGTATCTTCGCGAACATACTTCAGCGTGACGCCGCTGTCTTTTAGTTTGTACGGCATGAACATCCAGTAGGAATCGTTGATCCAAGCTTCATAACCGAATTGTAGAGGTTTTGCCAACGAGTCCGGATGCGTAATTTCATTGCCGGCCTTCCAGGCGCGACCGGTTTTCGTATTAAGATTCATGAGAATAACTTCATCGCTGCGCTCGACCCGAATATTACCCGTCCATTTATCCCACACATGCAACCGGCGGCCAAAAAATTTCCAGGTGATATAACGGGTTTTGGCCCAATTTTCCCAGCCACCGAGCTGGGCCATCACCTCGTCGGCGATGGCTACGGCTTTGGCATCGGAATTTTTTAAATTAAAACCAGGCACAGCGGGATAACTGGTTAATCGGCTGGTGGCACAGCCGGTGAAAATCAACAGCACGGCGCCACTAAAAAGAAGACGTAAACGAATAGGTAACGTCTGAGAGATACTCACAACCACACCTCCTGAAGCGTTGCAAAATAAATTTTATTCCGTCATCAGAACGGAGTGGCAAACTTAAGTCTGCGACCGTGGGTTTGCCACTCCAATGGCTGCTAAGCCTCGAGCTTCGCCGCTAAAGTAATTTTGGCGTTGAGCAAACGCGACACCGGACATGTCGCTTTCGCGTCGTTGGCCAGCGCTTCGAATTTCGCCGCGTCAATACCCGGAACCTTCGCCGTCATGTCGAGATGACTCGTCGTAATTGTCCACGCGCCTTCCACCTGCTCAAATGTCAGATTGGCCTTGGTAGAAATTTTCGCCGGCGTGAACCCGGCGGCGGTGAGCTTGCCGGAAAACGCCATCGAAAAACATCCCGCGTGCGCCGCAGCGATCAATTCTTCGGGATTGGTGCCGGCTTCATTGCCAAACCGTTTGGCAAATGAATACGCGACTTCTTTCAACGTGCCGCTTTCGGTGGACACGGTACCTTTGCCTTCTTTCAATGTTCCTTGCCAAACGGCAAAAGCATGTCGTTGCATAAATGTCTTCCTTTCACTTTTAAGAGTTTTATCATTCCACTAAAAAGAATTACCACAACTCGCCTTCGCGCCACGCCGCCGATAAAGCGCCGGTAACGAGAGCGATTTTACGAATAGACATATAAAAACGTAAACAAAACTTTTGGCAAAGTCAAGGCGTGGAAAAAATGATGCTGCAAATTATTGCGAGGCTTCGACATTCACCTGGTGATTATCCGTTAACAATGAAACTGTGACGCCGAACTTGCGTATGAATATTTTCAAGTCTTTGATGCGCCTCGGCGACAACGCTCATTTTGTGGGCAACATGTTTTTGAGAATCGCGTTCGCGGCTTTTAGCAACCGGGGGTTATTTATTGGTTTCAACGCGATAAACCGTTGCTTTAATAAAATAGATTCTTCAACTTGAAATTGATCATAAACAAGGAAAATCATGCAACTCATTTCCGTCAACGTCGCACTACCGAAAGTAGTGCAACACAAACGCAAAACCGTTCTAACCGGAATTTTTAAAAAGCCGGTGGAAGGACGCGTCATGCTGCGTAAACTGAATCTCGACGGCGACGGCCAGGGTGATTTAACCGTACACGGCGGCGAACATCAAGCGGTTTATGTTTATCCATTTGAACATTACGACTATTGGCAGGAAAAACTTGGCCGCAAGGATTTAACCTGCGGCCAATTCGGCGAGAATTTTACGACGCTGGGCCTGCTGGAAGAGCAAATTCACATCGGCGATATTTTCCGTGTCGGCGGCGCGATGGTGCAAGTCACACAACCGCGCGTGCCGTGCTACAAATTGGCGCTGAAAATGCAACTGCCGCAATTTCCCAAATTGTTTATGGCGAGCGCCCGCACCGGTTTTTATTTGCGTGTTTTGCAGGAAGGCGAAGTCGCCGCCGGCGAGGTGATTGAACGCATCGATGTCGATCCCGAACCCATGTCGGTTCAAGAAGTGTTTCGTTTGGCTTTCGTCGATCAAGAAAATCGCGCGGCATTGCAGAGAGCGGCGGGCTTGCGCGGCCTCTCACCGGGCTGGCAAAACATGTTTGAAGAACGGCTCACGGCGCGATAGCGTATCTTCAAGCGACCCCAACGCCCTTCATATTTTAACAGTATCAAATTCGGCAAACATCTGTTGGCATTCGGCAAGGTTTGCCAGCGGCATGTAATCACATGCGGCCCCGAACTTGGCCCATAAAGCCTGCACCGCCGGATTACTGTGGGCTTGGGTTATTGCTTCGGCGGACTGCCATTCAAAGATTTCCAGAATGGTTCCATCGCCGGCTTGCATTACGCAGGCAGGACGCTCGGTAACAAGCTGCTCACTGCGCAACACTTCCAAATGTTCACGCACGGCGTCCAACAGTTGTTGCTTCTTATCAGCTTTGGGTTTGTAGGCAACGATGACGAATCTGCCCATGCTTCTCTCTTTAAAATTAAGAAAGTCTTTCCATTAAATGTCGAAACCTTAGCCGATTATACTGCCTTCTTGAGCGTTCTTGACAACCAGAAATAAAGCAGCGGCATCCCGACCAGCTCCGCGACCAACGATCCCACAATCTCTTTGCCAAAGGTGATGTCAAGCTGCATCTGGCTGAAGCGCGCTAATCCACCCAGAAAGATTAAAACCAAAGCAAATTTCAAGACGTTTTGATGCCGTTCCACGTTGCGGGCGGCAAAAATAAAAAGAAGCCCCATTCCCATCCAAAGCCCGCCCAGGAAACGGATATGGCTGTCCTGCACCAGATACGAATGCTGATCTGTTACTTCAAAGAATGTTGTTTGGCCCTGCCATCCTAAAGTGAGCATGCCTCCGAAGGCGGTATTCACGCCGGTGAAAATGATAATCAACCCTGCTAAGATCAAGACCACTCGCAATGCGATAGCATTTGTCATGATTGATTTCCTCACTGGGATATTTCTTAGGCTTCAAATTATTCGGTGTTAAATGCGACCCATAAGGGGTCGAAACTACGACAGTTTTTTAGTCATGGTGAGCGGAGCCGAACCATGACGCCCTTCGACTGCGCTCTATCAGGGCGACTCTTATAAATTATGGTAACAGTGTACCACGTTTTCAGCAACCGCTGTCATAAACCGCGCGCGACTTCAAGTGAAATTTTCTTTTTACTTTCAAAAAGGAACCACACAAATGGCAGGAGATACAACACTTTTAAACTTGGCGCTACCGCCTCTAATGAGGTGGCAAGGTAAGATAAACTGTGGCTATATACTTCCAAGCAGACGACGATTGACATCGCCACAACCCCTAAAACCTTCGTTTTGCCCTGGCTGTCAATGAGCAGCATGGCCACAAACCAAAAGATGAGCAAATCGCCCAACCATTTTTCCAGTCGTTGCCCCAATACTTGAAAGGCCAGATGAGTGAGCGAATCGTTTTGCATCAGCCCACTCAATCCTTGCAAAAGAAAAATGACGGCCAACACGCCCGTCGAAATACAGCCTACCCAGGTTATCCATCTGGTCGTCTTAAAATCGAAAACCGCCAATGCAATGAGGACAAAACCCGCCGCGAGCACCAAATGAAATATGATCTCGACGCCGATACCCAAAAATCTTTGAATTAGCACGGCAATGGGAATCGCTAATAAAAAAAACAAAGCTGCTAAAAAACCTTGAGGTGATCTCATGTTTATTTATCCGGTTTCGGCGAGCGTGTAGTACGAGTGCTTTCCGCCCGCAATAATGATCGTCATCTTGCTGCTGTGTTGGAGCACAAAACTATCGCTGCGGCCGTGCAAGGTTTCGCTGACCCGTTCGATCGCAACGTAACCAGCCGAACCTTTCACCGCCGTGATGGCGCTCAACATTTGTCCCTTGCTGGCCGCTTCAAGATCGCCGTGAAACTGTTTGTCGATTGACATCCCGCCAAGGTCAGTGTCATCGGATTTATCCTCTGGCACCGGAGGGGTTAGCTTGACTTCAAATGTTCCGCTTGCACGCGTCGTCATTACTGCCTTCTTAACTTGGGCCTCTTATATTTGTCGAGTAGAATTAATATCTCTTTAATCCAACCGTGGAGCAAGGAGATCGAATTCAGCCGCATTGCTGTTTGGTTATATTTGTGAGTCAACCCAGTTAACAACTCTTTGAACTCTTCTGTAAAGACTGCGAGCCTGGGTTTCGGTTATTGTGGCTTCTGGTCTGGTGACAACGCCCGTTACCGCATCCTGAACAGGGTAAAGTAAGCTGTTCCTTATGCCTGCGATTGAAACCGCAATACCTGCGACTGTATGACCATAACCACGCCTATGAGCTGCCAATGTGAAATTTCTAATCTTGTTATTATGGCTTACCCGTGGTCCGACTGGCATCCCCTCAATAACTGATAGAGAACAGCCTGTCGATTCAAATGCATGGTAAGATAGGAATGCTGATTTTTCTTGAACACCTGCATTCAAGGCGGCATTTGAAGCATCTAAGCTGCGTCTCGCAACTCTTTGGTAATCATTCTCGATGGGCATAACTGTAGATCCTTATTCCATAGCTTGAGATCGACGAGTACCACTCTTTGGGAAGCAGTTTGGGCTCAACATAGTATTTAATTGGGATTGGATTGATGATTGGCAGAATTCGAGTCTCCAAAAACCAGTCAGCAAAAATTGACTCCAAGTCATGAATTGCCCCAAATGCAGTGCGGTTCGTTGCGAAAGCATGAAAAACAATTGATTTCCCCGGACGTCTGGGAGGAGGTGCTGTTACAACGAAGCGAATAGTTGGTTTAACATTTCGTTTATAGAACAATTGAGATGAAAATTGAAGGTAGTCCCGTAGACTGGGTACTATTCTCTGTGGGAATACTTCTTTTACTGCATCATACTTGACTATTTGCAGGATACTCATCTTTCTATACCCTTGATTCTTATTTTTAAAAGAGAAAATACAACTTCTGCTGCCATTTTACAAGAATTATTTTGAGGTTGAAACGGACAAGTATTGTGGATGGAGAAACTTTTATCACGCCGCATGAATTCTTATGTCGTTCTGCAACGCCAAATCGTCAACATCCTGAGGCTCATTCGATGGGGCAAATGGAGGCGAGGCGCTGCAAGTCACGCCAGCCGTAAGCGCCGTGAAAGCGACCGGCATCGTCGTGCAATCGCTCTGCGCCCAATGCTTCGTAGAACGCACAGGAGGGATTTTGCGGCTCGGCGAACAAGATCATCGAAGAGATGCCCTGGTTGAGAAATCGGCGGGCAACATGGCCGACGAGTCGACGCCCAAAGCCCAGACGCTGGTATTCGCGGCGCAGATAGATCTTGTTGAGTTGTCCCACAAACTCCGGGTGATCACTCCGCGTCCCTTTGGCAAATCCGATTAGTTGGCCGTCGCGCCGTTCGATAACAAAGCAAAACCAGCTTCCGTCCGTCACCTGAAACGCCTCGCGCCACTGCCGTTCGCGGATCGCATAGGTCGGCTTGGATCGCACGCCGGGATAGGTTGCATTCCAGGTCTCGACGTGAAGACGGGCCAAAGCAGCGAGGTCTGCTGCGGTGGCTTCCCGAATGGTGAGAGACATCACGGTTTCGCCGTGCTCGTGCAGCAGCCGCTGGTTGGTTGCCTTCGATGGCCCTCGGAGACCAAGTAAAAAACGCACAACGGCAATAGTGACAGTTTTTATATGGTCGCGAATGGTGAAGCGCTGCATATTTTATAAGAGAAAATACAACAACAGAATAAACAACTCACGGAATGAAACTCACACGGAAAAAAGAGCAAAACTTGCAGCATTCATTTCGTGAGCTGTTCCCATTCCGTGATGGCGCGGTTCGATTTAGCCGTTGATGATCTTATAGGTTTCCTCGACATGGGGTTCCGCTTTAATGCCCAATTCCGTCAAAATCGGCACAAGCGTTTTGCCAAAGTTTTCGAGCGACTGAGGTGAGTCATACACATCAATAACTTGCAGGTTATTGTGAGCACCGAAGCTAACATGGTGCAAACGACCGGCAGGAGCACCCGCGCCAGCTGCTTCCAAGCGCTTCAAAACGGTATTGTACTTTTCTGCTGTCATGTTCGACACTTGGAATCTAACTACAATAGCCATAAATACCTCCGGCGGTTAAAGAATTTAATGAATGTGCAGGAACGGGAACAAAAAACATTAAGTTTTTCTCAAACGGTTTTCAATTTTGCCGTTCACCGAGACAGTAACAAAGCCCATCCGGCGCGATGACGAAAAAGACTTTGTATGAAGTATCGCCGTATCGGTCAATGCGGAAGTCGGCCTTTTCTTTTTTCAAGCCGTTCGATTGCAATTCTGCGAAGGCGGTTTCGGCATGATCAACCTCAAAAAAGCATCCATCCTGTGTCGGGTCGCCACCATTTTCGACCAACCCGATTTTAACACCGTCTCTACCGAGAACCGCAGACTTGCATGGCAAATCTTCTCGTGACACAACTTGAAATCCCATGATCGTTTCATAAAACGGAATGGCGGCCGCCAAATTTTCCACCGGCAGGTTCATGGCGTCTTTTTGGTACGGCCTGGCGGTTTTAAATATTGCTTTCTTTAAACTTGAACTATTTTTAACCATCACGGCTCAACTCAAAGTTTTGATTTTAGCATCCTGTTCGAAGTAAACTGACCATTGGGCCATAAAAACTCTGCGGGCTGGCCTGCTAAAACTCGGTGGCGAGTCTATTCTTTTACTCATGCAATATGCTCATTGGGTTAATACAAATCCCGCTTAATTTTCGCCACCTCCGCTTCCAACGCGATAATTCTTTTTTTCATCTCTTCCATCTCCGCACGCAATGAAGACGTTCCAGAAGTTTCTTCCACTTCGGAAGCCCCATCGTTATAAGCAAAAAACAAATGCCGATAGCGATCTTCTTTTTGTCCGGCGCGGCGAAAGGCTTTCTCTACCAATCGGTTCGGCTCAGCCATCAGGCTTGCCAACGTTTGCTCAACAGCTTCCAGAGAAGAAAATTCAAATTGCCGCTCGGTGCGGCCCTTTATTTCGCCAAGCGTTTGCGGCCCGCGCAGCAACATCACGCTCAAAGCGGCTAACTGCGCGGTTGATAAATCGAGGCCGTTTTCGCCGCCGCGATGCGCGTATTTCATAACGCGCCCTTCCCCGCTGACGAACGAACATAATCCTTTTTGTTTGAGCGAGCGCAGCGCGTCTTCCACTTCGTCGGCGGAATATTCCACCACCGGGTCACGGCTGGTTTTCTGATTGCACGCCGCGGCCAGCGCGTTCAACGTCATCGGATAGTATTCCGGCGTGGCTTGGCTTTTCTCGATCAGGCAGCCGAAGACTCGGGCTTCTTCGTTTGAAAGCAACATAACTTCCTTTTTCGTGAAACGTACAACGGCTTGCAGAGCGCAGAGGGCATGGCGCGTAGAGCAATCGTATCGTTGCTTCACGGGCTATGTTCTCGGCGCCACGCGCTTTGCCCCGCTCACACCGCCTTCACCACCACCACCGTTAAATCGTCATGTTGATGATGATCACCCGCAAACTGCTTAACGGCATCGATCACCCCATCCCGGATCTGCAGCGCACTAAACGAGGAGTTGTTTGCTAAAATTTTGACCACGCTCTCCTCGCCAAACTCGCCGTGACCATTGCTTTGCGCCTCGGTCACGCCGTCGGTGACAAAGAGAAAAACATCGCCCACGTCATATTGAACCGCGCGTTCTTCCAACTCCGTTGCAAACATGCCGTGATTGTCCAGGCCAAGCCCCAGGCCTTTCGGCGTAATTTTTTCGACGCGTTGGGTTTTGGCGTGATAATAAAAAAGCGGCAGGTGGCCGGCGCGCGCCAGAATCATGTGCCGCGTCGAGGAGACAAAATCCGCGCCGAGTGAGGTGACAAAAGATTTTCTTTCCATATCTTGACAAAGCAAATTGTTCGTGCGCACGAAAAGCTCCTTCGGCGAAAGCCCAAAGCCGTGCAGCGAACGCATGATGCCTTGCACTTTGGACATGTACAGCGCCGCAGAAGTGCCTTTGCCGCTCACGTCGCCGATGATCACCCGAATCGCGTTGGGTGTGCCATTGAGATAATCGAAGTAGTCGCCACCCACTTCCGTCGCCGGTATCGATGCACCGGCGATGTCGAGACCGTCCACTTTCGGCGTGGTTTGCGGCAGCGAGGCGAGCTGAATGCGCCGCGCGATGTCGAGTTCATGTTTGAGCCGCTCCTGCTCCGCCAGCTCTTCATATAAAAATGAGTTTTCAACTGCGACCGAGGCCTGTTTCGCCGCCGCCGTCAGAAAATCAAAATCTTCCTGGCAGAAAGGAATCTCTGAGCGCTTCTCGCCGATGAGCATCGCGCCGACGAGTTTTTCTTTGGAACGAATTTGAATAATGTGGCGAAAGCCCTTTTCCGTCAAGGTTTGCTTTAAACCGTTGGGCAAATAATCAACGCTCAAGCGGCTTTCACTGCGAAAATTTTTTAACACGTCGAGCAGCTTTTGATCGATCGCAATACAAAGTTCTTCCCAACCGGCCTCGTCAAAACCGTAGGCTTCGCGGCAGCAACAGGCTTTCTGATTGCGAAAAAACAGCACGCCGACGCGTTTGAGATGCATCAACTGATAGAGCTTTTGCACGATGCCGCGCGCGATCTCGTCCATATTGAGTTTCGTTGACATCACGTCCGCCAACTCATTTGCCGCGCGGCGATAATCATACTCGGTGCGATGATATTTTTTATCCA
>CAYUVM010000116.1:0-10125 GCA_964447935.1 uncultured Cytophagia bacterium
CACTCTGGTTTAGGCACGGCTCAAAGCTGTTTTCATCCTGAACCGGACAGCAGTGGTTTCAACATATTAAAAACTGGCGGAAATGCGGCATCTTCTATTCTCTATTTATTGAGAGCACTTTCTGAAACCGGGGCAGCGGCAGGCGGCGTATTGATGATTTCAACGAGCGGCACGATAATCCCTTCCGGCGAAATAATATTTTGCCCCTGGTTCAAATGCCGGGATAAAGCATTCAGCGAGTCGATCACCGCGGTTGCCGCAACGCCCTGCAAAAATTGCGGCTGAAATTCCACTTCATCATTATAGACGTTTATCGGCAAGCAGCGCGCATACAAAATGCCGCTCGCTTCGACCACACATTTCAAAACAATGCTGGTACGCGAACTCGGACTGTAACTTCCGAAGGCGAAATTTCCCAATGAGTAGGCGATTAAACCCTGACGCGCGCCGGCGCGGGGACGATACAACTCAATACTCTGCAAAACATGCGGATGATGTCCGAGCACGATATCGGCGCCATGCTCAATCGCCAGGTGGGCCATCTCAATTTGATACGGCTTCGGCTTCACCATTTTTTCCGCGCCCCAATGAAACGACACGATCATAATATCAACTTGCGGCGCCAGCGAATCCAGCGCGGCGAGGTAACGCGCGCGAAATGGAAATGCTGTGCCCGGCTTATTTTTGCCGGCATAATACGCTTCCGGATGCGTCAAGGAAAAACCGAGAAAGCCGAAACGTAATTTTTCTCCGCCCCGATACTCGCGCTCAATTTGCACCGGTTGATAAGCCGCTTTGAGGTTTTCTCCGGCGCCGATATGCCTCAGCGCCAGACTGTCCAACGTCGTTATCGTGTCGAACAACCCTTCGGGACCAAAATCCAAAATATGATTGTTGGCCAGATGCAAAACATCAAAACCGCCGGCCTTCAATCCGTGCGCGTGGCGCGGCGGCACCCGAAAAGTGTATTCTTTATCCTCCACGCGTTCGCCGCGATCAGTAAAAGGCGCTTCCAGATTAGCGATGGCAATATCCGCCGCCTGCAAAACCTTTTGCGTGCCCAGAAACGGATACGTCGCGCCGGAACTATCGAGCAACGGCACCACCCATGAACCGAGCATCACATCCCCAACCGCCGCGAGCGAAAGACCCGACTGCGACGGCGCTGTGAGCTTGCCGGCGGCTTCCGTTATTGACCTGCCATTATCACGCTTCAAAGTCAGTAACGGGGTGGCCGGCGGCAATGGCGTGCCATGCGAAGTTTGTGCGACGGCTTCAAAACCAAAAAGCAAACCGGCAAGCCGGCAAAAAGAAAAAAGCGCGTGCAGACTATTTTTTTTGAAAAAACACCACATGGCGGTTTCCTGGTTGGACGCTGACGCCTTATAAAAAACTGTTGACGAAATTTAATGATAATTGGGGGGAAATGCAAGCGCGGAATGAAAATCGTCGGGTGGCCGCAGTAAGGATGTAACAGCCCGGGCGCTCTAAATGGCCCGGGCTGTGCGCTTACTGAGGGTTGGCAAGGCACGATGCCATTCGCCTCGCATTTTATGTTTTGTCACTCGTATCGCAGCGACTCAATCCCAAGAAAACGGAATTTCACCGCATCACATTATTCGTAGCGCAGAGATTCAATCGGGTTCGCCAGTGCCGTTTTGAGGGTTTGGAAACTGACGGTGGCGAGGGCGATTAGCAGCGCCGCGGCGGCAGTGGCGAGAAAAATGAACCCGCTCAATGCGGTGCGGTAAGCAAAACCTTGCAGCCATTCATTCATGCCGTACCACGCCAGCGGCCAGGCCACGAGATTCGCCAATAGAATCAATTTGACAAAATCCTTTGAAAGCAGCAAAAACAATTGTGCCAGTGAAGCCCCCAACACTTTTCGAATGCCGATTTCTTTAGTTTTGCGTTCGGCGGTGAAGGAGGCCAACCCGAATAGGCCGAGGCACGCAATAAAAATCGAGAGAAAAGTAAAGTAACCAAAAATCGCGCTGAGTTTTTCTTCAGCCTTGTACATGCGATTGAACTCGTCGTCCAAAAAGAAATATTCAAAGGGATAATTCGGCGAATATTTTTGCCAAACGTTGCGCAGATGCTCAATCGCGGCCGGAATATTCTCGGCGCGAATGCGGGCAGAGACGGTGGTGCCCCAGTTGCTATTCAACCGGATAAACAGCGGCTGAATTTCCTGCCGCAAAGAATGCATATGAAAATCTTTCATCACGCCAATCACTTTGCCGTCGGCCTCGTCGCCGTTGCCAAACGCCTGCCCCACCGCAGAAGCCCAGCCGAGCATCTCGCGCAGCTTTTCATTAATAATATAGGCCTGCGTCGAGTCGGTCGAGAATTCGCGCGAAAAATTTCGTCCCTCCACCAGTTCGATTTCAAAAGTCGCAAGAAAATCATAATCCACCGGCGTGTTGTAAGCTTGCAGCGCGGGTTGCCCGTTGCGCTCGGTCCAGCCGAGGCCGGATTGCGAGCCGATGTTGGTCGGCAAATGACCGGAGCAGGTGACTTTGAGAAAATTCGGGTTTTGCAGCAACTCGTTTTTGATCAAACCAAAATTTTTGCGCGCTTCGCGGTCGCGCATGCGCATCACCAAAACTTGCTCACGATTGTAGCCCAACTTCTTGCTTTTGATGTAGTGCATTTGTTTCTGCACGGTGGCGGTGCAGATGATCAAACCCACCGAAGCCGCAAACTGAAACACCACCAAGGCGCTGCGCAGCCGCGAGCGGCCGCTGTCGCGAATTTCGCCTTTCAAAACTTTGACCGGTTGAAACGCCGCGAGAAAAAACGCGGGGTAGCTGCCGGCGACAATGCCGACGCCGAAAATTGCCAGCACGACGCCGGCGAGCATCTTGCCTTGCAGCAGCAACGAGAAGGTCAACTCGCGGTCCACCAAATTGGAGAAAACCGGCAGAAACAACTCCACCACCAGCAAGGCAATCAACGCCGCGGCAATCGTCAACAGCATTGATTCGCCGATAAATTGTTTGAGCAATTGCCAGCGGCTCGCTCCGACGGTTTTGCGCATTCCAACTTCTTTCGCGCGCAAGGACGAACGTGCCGTCGCCAGATTCATGTAATTGATGCACGCCGTCAACATGATGACGATTGCCAGACCCGCCAGCAAGTAGATATAACGAATATCGTTGTTTTGCCCCATATCGAAATTAATATGAGAATAAAGATGAATGTCGGTCAAGGATTGCAGGTAATACCGATGCCGCCGGTCTTTATCGCGCCAATCTTCGGTGTGATATTTCTTCACGATGCCGGCCAATTTGGCGTCAAAGGCCTTCGCGTCAAAGCCCGGCGCGCCGAGAATATAATTGCAATACGAACTGTTGCCCCATGAGGTGAACCGGTTTTTATCCGTGCTGATGGCAATTTCGGTTTTGAACGAGAGCAGGGCGTTCGGGAGGAAATGCGAATTTTTCGGCACGTTTTTCATCACCCCGGTCACTTTGAGATCATGGCGATCCTGATAGCGCATGATTTTGCCCATCGGATTTTCTGCGCCAAAATACTTTTGCGCCATCGTTTCGGAAAGCACGATGGTGAACGGCTCGGACAGCGCTGTCAGCGGATCGCCTTGCAACAGCGGGAACGTAAAAATTTTGAGAATACCGGGGTCGGCTAAAAAAATCCCATTTTCATAGAAGCGCTTGTCGCCGACATTGAAAAGAACATTGTTGAAATCATCCAGCGTCGTGCTTTCCACCACTTCGGGAAATTCCTGTTTCAGCGTCGGGCCGAGAATTGCCTGCGTGACGGCAAAGTGATCGGTGCCGAGAAAAAAATTGCCCGGTTGCTGCGCGACGACACGATAAATGCGCCCGGCGTTGGCGTGATAGCGGTCAAAGCTTAACTCGTATTGCACGTAAAGCATGATCAAAATAAAACACGCCATGCCGACCGCCAGTCCGGCAACATTGATGAGCGAGAACGATTTGTGTTTGCGAAAATTCCGCCAGGCGATGAGAAGATAACTTTTGAGCATGACCATCTCCGTGTTTTGAGGCATAGCACAAAGCGCATGGCGCATAGATGGGCGCTTTGCAATTTATGGATAGGACAAATTCACGGATAAAAAGGTTGCCAGCCAATCCGACGGATTGCATAAAAAAATCCCACTGTGAGCAAGCCGCAGTGGGATTTAAATAATACGCCAGTACAAAACTAAAGCTTTGCACTTCGACTTTACTATTTCGGAAATTTCGCTTTGTCCAGTCCTGGCAGAATTTTCAACGCGTTTTTGTAATACAACTTCTTTAACACCTCGGCCGACAGATCGAGGCCGTACAATTTCCAGAAGGCGTGACGCTTGCGATAGTAGTCAAAATATTCGTCGGCGGTTTCCAACACGCGGAAATAGCAATAATATTCCTCCGGCGCCCAGATATCTTTGCCGAACAAAATGCGGTCCTGATATTTCGTGAACCAGGCGCGCGCGAAACGCGGCTGCCGGCCCGGATCGTAAATAATCGCGCCGATCTCGGTGGACATGTTGGGAATTTCGTCGAGTAATTTTCCGAGCCGCGCGAGATCACTCGCCATCCACGCCATGTGGGCGCTGATAAAATGGGTCTGCGGATGGCGTCGAAACACGTTGAATTGCTCGTTCATCACCTGTTCCCACGCCGGTTCTTTGCCGAAGCGATTGCGGTCGGGAAATTGTTTCAGTTCCAGCCAGCGCTCGTTGTTTTTATCCTGCGGCAACCAGAACGAGGCCGGATCACCGGTGTGAATCAGCACAGGAATTTTCAGCTCGCCGCATTTCGCCCAGATCGGATCGAGACGCGGCTCATCGACCGGCACGCGTTTGCCGCTCGTGTCTTTAACTTCAAGCCCGAGACTTTTATAAATTTTTAAACCGGCGGCGCCATTCTTCACATCTTGTTCAAGTTCCTGCACGGCTTTTTCGGTCCAGCCGGGTTCGCCGATGCGGCTAAAATCAACATTGGTGAAAACGATGAAGCGGCCCGGCGCGACAGCCTTGGCATTCTCAACGCTTTTTTTGAGATATTCACTGTCGTTCAATCCAAACGTTGTGGTGCCATCCGGATTTTGCGTGCGTTTAAATCCTCTGCCGCTGAGGTTCACCATCACGGCCATATTGAGCTTGTCCATGTCGGCGACGAGCTTTTGCAAATTCTCCGGCGCCATGCTGTTTTGATGGTTGTGCACGTCGATGAATGGATACTTCGCGCGCGTCACCGGATGCACCGGCACCACCAACGCCGAACGCGGGTCATATTCCTCGAAAGACATGGTCGGCTGGCTGGTCTCGCTGGGAGTCGTTTGGCTGCAAATAATAAAAGGAGAGAGAAGCAGCCCTGTTAATAAAATTCGAATTGATTTCAACATTTTCCTCTTCACCGGTTTGAATTTAGGATGATTTTGCCTGCCTGAATAAGTTGTCATTTGAACAGCAAGAAATCCATTGTTAAAAATACCTGCGGGCGTAGCCGCATTTCTTCGCTCCGACTTAGTTCTACTTAGCCATATTTAAAAATTGTGCCCACAAAACACACGAAAAGCTTTTTAGTGTATTTTGCGTGTTTAGTGGGCTATGCAAGATCCTTCGTTGCCAAAAGCACTTCTCTCTTTCGAGTTAATCGCCTCGGGAGACTGATTATTTTAAGACCGTGACAACTGTTTTCCGTTCTATGAATGTGCCAAATCTCCAAACATTGCGATTGCAGAATTAGGTTAAAAATCTGAACGCTCTCCTGCTTTCTTCCTGCCTTTTTACGAAAGTATCGATTTTTATTTTAATAAAAAATTACCACCGTCGTGGCGCATTTTTTAGGCAGCGCACGGTATCGCGCGCAATCAACAATTCTTCATTCGTCGGGATCACAAAAATTCTCAGACGGCTATCAGTGGCGCTCATTTCACCTTCTTTGCCGCCGGAAAGCTCAAGATTACGAGGCCCATTGGGTACAACGCCAAGCCACTCTAAACCGCTACAAATGCGCCGTCGCACGGAGGGAGAATTTTCACCGATACCGCCGGTAAAGATGAGCGCATCGGCGCCGCCCATCTCCGCCAAATAAGCGCCGATATATTTTTTGACGCGATGGCAGAACATATCGATCGCCAGCTTGGCGCGGCGATCCTGATGCTCGCGTTCCTCGTCCAACAAATCGCGCATGTCGTTGGTCAAGCCGGAGATGCCGAGCAGGCCGGACTGTTTATTCAGCAGCGTATCGATTTCACCGAACGACATCCCCTCCTTGTGAGAAAGATATTCCAACACCGAAGGATCGATATCGCCGCCGCGCGTTCCCATCATCAAGCCTTCCAGCGGCGTCATGCCCATCGAAGTGTCCAGCGATTCGCCATTTTTGATGGCGCACGCCGAGCAGCCATTGCCGAGGTGCAGCGAAATCACGTTGGTGTCTTCACGCGACTTGCCGGTGAATTGCCGATAGCGATACGCCACGTAACGATGCGAGGTGCCGTGAAAACCGTAGCGCCGGATTTTGTGCCGGCGATAGAGCGGATAGGGAATCGCGTAAAGATATGAGGTTTCCGGCATCGTCGAGTGGAACGCGGTATCGAACACCGCGGCTTGCGGAATGCCGGGACCAAAAAGCTCGCGCGCCGCGGCGATGCCCTTGAGATTGGCCGGATTGTGCAAAGGCGCCAGCTCGATGCAATCTTCGATGCCTTCGATGACTTCGTCGGTAATGACGACCGACATGGTGAATTTCTCGGCGCCGTGCACGACGCGATGGCCGACGGCATGTATATCGTTCAACGATTGGATGCCGTCAATCTTCGATTCCGCTGAAATGATCCAGCGCACGACGTAATCCAGCGCGGCGCGATGATCCCGCAACGGCATGGCGTGCTTCACCGCCGGCCTGCCGCTGGCTTGCAACGTGATGAGGGCTTCACTGCCGATGCGCTCGATCACGCCTTTAGCCAGTTGTTGATCGGCATTGTTTTCGATGGCTTCGAGATCGGTTTCAATGATCTGAAACTTGAGCGACGAACTGCCGCAGTTGAGGACAAGGATGTTCATGATTAAACCATTAATTTTTTTTGAACCCATCCGGGCGAGACAAGAAAAGAAATTTTGGGGATTTATTCAAGAAAAATTTTCAGCGGCATTCCGGTAGATATAAAAAACCCCAAAGCTTGTTGCCGCTTCGGGGTTTGAAAATTGAAAGATTGGATTGATCACTAAACTATTTTGGGCCATGCTTCTTCCCCGCCAAAATCGCCGGCACCGCCTGCTCGCGCACGAAATGGTTGAAAGTAAATCAATTCGATTCCAATGTTTGGAGAAACTCTTGCAGCTTTGTCTTGAATCGTATAAAAACTTCGTCAACCGTCGCAATGCCATCCCGCATACGATCCCATTCCATATAAAAGCCGTATCCGTGAAAAAAGACGTGGCGAAATTTGCGAAAAGGTGACAACGCCGTTTCTAAAGCCTGGTCGAAGAAAACCGGCAAAGGCTCAAAAGATGGTTTGCAAAAGCGCTTGAATAAATCCAGATGCCACGTGTCGCCGCCCGGCAAAGGGACGCCGTAAAAGTAGCTGATGCGTTTGAGAATGTTCTCGATGCCATTGTAAAATTCGGAGAGAAATGCGGCTCCCGCTGTTTTTTCGCGAACCGTCGGCGCTCTTGGACCAAGATCGTTTCGTAAAGCGACAACTTCGTTGACGACTGTTTCTATATTTTCCAATTCGATAAAAATTTCTTCTTTTAAATCTTCAGGCTTCATATAAAACCCTGCCCTTGGCTTCAATTCGTTTGGTAAAACGATTCGGCGGGCTTAGAGGCACAAGATCAAGAGGCGTGCGCAAAGCTTCTTCCAATTTTGAGGCAAATTCATAAAGTTTCCACCCGGAAACGCCGTCACAGGCCAGATCGATATCTCGCGCTTGTGCTGGCCCGTCAAGGGAACTGCCAAAAAGAATCAGCCGTTTAGCGCCGTAAGCTTTGGCCAATTGGATAATTTTTTCAATTTGAGCTTGATTAAGCGCCATGTTTCGCATTGCCTGTTTGTTTTGTTAATAATATCCCGCCCAACATTTCCTATTTGTTGCCAAAATACTAAATCTTTCATTCAAAAACAAGTAATCCTTATTTAATGTTGCGACAAAAGTCATCAAAAAATAGCCCCCAATCCATCAAACACGAATCATGGATTAGGGGCTATTAAAAGTATGATGGTGAGGTTTATTTACTTGCTGATTTCTTCCCAACCATAATCGCCGGCACCGCCTGCTCGCGCACGAACTGGTTGAACGCGGGCACGTCTTTCTCGCGAATTTCTTTTAGCTTCGCGAGCTGCGCATCGAGCTTCGCCGAGAGTTGGTTGAAAACCGTCACCGACGCATCTGTCGGCGCCGCGTCCATGCTGCTCGCGACGTCCGCCAGCACCGCGATTTTGTTGTTGAGTTTGATCGGAAAATTCAGCGGATCCTGGCTGCTCTTGGCTTTGACTTGAATAATCTCTTCCTCGATCGCCTTCATTTTTTCATTCAAATCTTTTGCGGCTGCTGTCACCGCTTTGCCGTCCGTGCCCGCATCAGCCAGACGTTTCGAGAGATCGTCAACCTGCTTACGAACTTCGCGAATGAAATTAACGCCTTCATGCGCCGCGGAAATTTTGTCGCGCACGGTGATGAGAAAATCAAACTGCTTTTGATAATCCGCCAGCGGCAGATTGAGCCGAGGATCGGCTTTGATTTCAAACGACTCAGTCAGCGTTTGAGTGCCGACAATCAGCCGTACGCCATAATTCCCCGGCACGGCGACTGGGCCACGCAAGTTGCCGCCCCACAACACCGCGCCCGGCGTGTTCACCGCGTCGGGATAGCGCATATCCCACACAAAACGATTCATACCGGCGTCTTTGGTGAGTTTGTCGCCGGTGCCGCCGCGACCGCCAGATTCTTCGGCGCCACTCGCCGGTGTGCCGTCTTCTTTCTTCTTCTCCTTGCTGCTGAAGGTTTTAATCGTGTCGCCCTGCGCATCCAAAATTTCAAGGCGAATGTCGCCTTCCGGTTTGCTCTTCAAATAATATTGCACCACCACGCCGTTCGGCGGATTTTGCCCAGCAGTCGAAGCGGGTGAACTGCCGCCGCCAAAACGATACGCCGCTCGCGGCTTGAAGAGATGCGTCGTCGAAGCCGCCACTTTATCCGAGAGTTGGTGCAACGGCGTCAGATCATCGAGAATCCAAAACGACCGGCCCTGCGTCGAAACCACGAGATCATTCTCTTTCACCGCAATATCCGTGATCGGCACCACCGGCAAGTTGCGCTGCAGCGATTGCCAGTTCCCGCCGTCATCAAATGAAACGTAGATGCCGGTTTCCGTGCCCGCATACAGCAAGCCTTTGCGCTTCGGATCTTCGCGCACCGTGCGCACAAATGCGTCGTCGGGAATGCCTTTCGTGATCTGCGCCCAGGTTTTGCCGTAATCGCTCGTTTTATAAATGTACGGTTTGAAATCATCGTGCTTGTAGCGCGTCATCGCCACATACGCGGTTCCGGCGTCGTGCGCGGAAGCATCGATGATGCTGATGAGTCCCCATTCCGGCATGCTCTTCGGCGTCACGTTCTGCCAATTTTTGCCGGCGTCGGTGGAGACGTGAATGAGTCCGTCATCCGAACCGGCCCACATCAAGCCCTTTTGCAGTCGCGATTCCATGAACGCGAAGATCGTGCAATAATATTCGACGCTCGTGTTGTCCTTCGTAATATCGCCGCCCGACGACGCTTGCTTGCTTTTATCGTTGCGCGTCAAATCCGGGCTGATCGGCTCCCACGTTTGTCCTTCGTTCGTCGATTTGAATAAAACATTGCCCGCCGCGTAAACAGTGTTCGGATCGTGCGGCGAAATCACAATCGGAAATGTCCATTGAAAACGATACGCCAAATCCGCGGCGCCCGCGCCCATTGGATTCTCCGGCCAGGGCATAATGTTGCGCTCTTCGCCGGTGCTGTGATCGTAGCGCGTCAAATAACCGCCGTAGCTACCGGCATAAACAATGTTCGGATTCACCGGATGCGGCGCAATGTAACCACTCTCGCCGCCGCCGACCGCATACCAATCGCGCGTCGAAATGCCGAACCCGTTGTTGCGGC
>CAYUVM010000117.1:0-10104 GCA_964447935.1 uncultured Cytophagia bacterium
TTATTTTGGCGGACGAAATCAACCGGACCCCGCCGAAAACGCAGGCGGCGTTGCTCGAAGCCATGCAGGAGCATCGCATCACTGCCGGCGGCCAAACGTACAAACTTGACGAGCCGTTTTTTGTGCTCGCCACACAAAATCCGATTGAGTTGGAAGGCACCTATCCGCTGCCGGAGGCACAACTGGATCGTTTCATGTTTAACGTCGTCGTCGATTATTTGCCGGAAGATCAGGAAGTGCAAGTGGTGAATGCGACCACCAGTAATTTCAATCCGGAAATCCAACGGGTGGTGAGCGGAACTGATGTGTTGGCGATGCAAACCCTGGTGCGCAAAGTTTTCGTTGCCGATGAAGTCGCCCGCTACGCCGTTCGTCTTGTGCGCGCCACGCGCCCGAGCACTGCCGACGCGGCGGATTTTGTCAAAAAATGGATAAGCTGGGGGGCTGGCTTGCGCGCCTCGCAGTATCTCATTCTCGGTGCCAAAGCCCGCGCGCTGTTGCGGGGCCGCGCCAATATTTCCGTCAAAGACATTCAAGCGCTTGCGCTGCCTGTGTTGCGCCACCGCGTGTTGACAAATTTTTATGCGGAATCGGAGAAGGTCAACTCCGAAACGATCATTCGACGGCTGTTGGAGCAGGTGCCAACGCCGAAGTCAGGACTGTAAATAACTCTTACGCGTAATCTTTCTCCTGCTCTTACGCACCCGCAAAGATTTTAAAAGCGCGTAAGAGTAGGAAAAAGAGTGGGAGAAACGGCACAATTAAAACTATGGCAACATGAACACCCAGCTTCGTTTCCTCGATCCCGACATTCTCTCGAAAATCTCCGGCATGGAATTGCGTGCGCGCACGGTGGTTGAGGGTTTTCTCAGCGGGTTGCATCGCAGCCCGTATAAAGGCTTCAGCGTGGAATTTGCCGAGTATCGCCAATATACGCCGGGCGATGATCCGCGCCATATTGATTGGAAAGTCTACGGCCGCTCCGATCGGTATTATGTCAAAGAGTTTGAGGAAGAAACCAATCTGCATTGCCATATTCTCTTCGATCTCTCCGGCAGCATGGCCGGCACTTCGGGAAAAAAAACGCCCGCCGCGCGCCTCAACAAATTTGAATATGCCACGTATCTTGCGGCCTCGTTGGCGTATTTTATTTTCATGCAACGCGACGCCGTCGGCCTGGTGGCATACGATCAGGAGATTCGGCTGCACATTCCGGCAAAGGCGCGCGCCGGGCATCTGCATCACATTTTAGTTGAGCTTGAAAAACTCCGACCCGGCGACAATCTGAAAGAGCAGCCGGAGACTTTGCATCGTGTTGCCGAGGGGTTTCACCGCAAGGGTATGGTGATTCTCATTTCCGATTTTTTCGGCGAGCTGGCGCCGCTGACGCGCGCGTTGGAGCATCTGCGTTTTCGCGGCCACGATGTGATGGCTTTTCAAATTATGGATGACTTTGAGTTGAATTTTAATTTTAATCAAATGACGCGTTTCGTCGGCTTGGAAGGCGAAGCGGCGATCATGGCGATGCCACAAGCCCTGCGTGAGCACTATTTAAAAAATTTGCGCCTACATCTCGACGGGCTTAAACAAACCTGCGGCGTTAATCATGTTGATTACTCGTTGCTCGCCACGAACCAGCCGCTGGATTTCGCCCTGCAAGCATATCTTGCGGCCCGCAGCGGTAAAATGTAAACGGAAGAAAGCATAAAAGAGAGCCAAAATTTTAAATTGAAAATTTCAATTTGAAATTGACAAAAACATGTTTAGCCTTTTAACGATCCCTTATTTGTGGCTCGGACTCGGCGCTGCGCTGTTGCCCGTGGTGATTCATTTGATCTACCGCAACAAGCCGGAGATCGTGCATTTTGCGGCGATGCGATTTCTCGAACTCGCGCCGTTACGAATGCTGCGTTACCAAAAATTGAAGCATTTGCTGTTGTTGTTAATGCGCATTTTGGCGTTGGTGCTGCTCGGTTTGGCTTTTGCCCGGCCATATTTAGCAGGCGATAAAGTGCCGGCGTTATTTGGCGGCGAGCCGCGAGCGCTGGCAATTATCGTCGATGCTTCGGCGAGCATGGCGGCAGCGGGGCATTTTGCCGCCGCGCGCGAAGAAGCGCGTAAAATTTTGGAGCAGTCGGCCTCCGGTGACCGTGTGTGGCTGATCAGTGCCGCCAATACGATGGAGTTGCTTGCTGAAGAAGCAGAGCCGCAGAAAGCGGCAACGGCTTTGACGCGGCTAGTCCAAAAACCAACCGCGGGTAATTTGCGCGAGGCGTTGTTATTTGCCGATCAATGGCTCAGCCGCGCCACCTTGCAACGCCGCGCGATTTATCTCCTCTCCGATTTGCAGGCGAGTAACATTCCGGCGGGCACGCTGGCGCTCAGTAGCGACGCTGAATTTATTCCAGTGTCGATTAAACCGGCGTGGCAAAATGTGGCGGTGTTGGACGGGCAAATTGTGAAGCCCGTCAACAATAAAACAACGCCCGCGGGCGATCAACAAACCACGTATGCTTGCCGCGTAAAAAATTTTTCTGACATTGATCAGCGCCTCGACGTGCAATTGGCGAACAACAGCGCGCCGGTGGCAATGAAAAACCTTACGTTGGCGGCGCGAACCGAGCAAGTGGTGCAATTCTCGGCGAAAGCTTCGGGGCGCGAGCAAAATTATTATTTTGAAGTGAAAGCGCCGGTCGATGATTTGCCCGCCGACAATAGATTTTATCTCGTTGCGCAGACGGAGAGAAAACGCCGGCTCCTGGTGCTCAGCGGCAATGCCGAAGCCGCCTATTTTGTGCGCGAAGCCATGCGACTGCCCGGCTCGCCGTATCAACTTTTTGAATCGACCCCCGGCGCATTGAATCAATATCGTCTTGAAGATTTTGACGTTGTGCTGGTCACCGGCGTGGCCGGTTTCAATCGCAACGAGGCAACGGCATTGCAGCAATTTGTCACGTCCGGCGGTGGGTTGATTTTCACTTTGGCAACAGCGCTGCAAAGCGAAATGTACAATCGTTTTCTCGCCGAAATTTTGCCTGGAAAAATTTCGGCGGCCGTTCGTCCAGGTGAAAATGCCAAGCGGCGCGGCGCGACGCTGACGGAGATTGATTTTGGGCATCCGATTTTTAAAGTTTTTGTCGACCCGTCGAATGGCGATCCGAGCACGGTGCTGACCTCGCAGTATTATCGCGTCGAAGTGAGCCCGACCGCGAGCCGTTTGGCCGGATTTGAAGATGGCGCGGCTGCCTTGCTCGAACGCAGTGCCGGCAAAGGCAAAGTTTTGTTGTGGACGTCGAGCTTAGATTTGCTCGGCGGCAATTTGCCGGTGCGTGGTATTTTTGTGCCGTTGCTGTATCAGTGGTTGAATTACGTTTGCCGCCCCGAGCCGCCGCCGGCGACCACTTTGGTTGGGCAAACTCTTTTTTTTGATGAAACAATCCAAGCGGGACAAACTGTGGTCGTGACCAGGCCGGATGGCTCGGAGCAGAGGCTGGAAAAATTACCGATGCCGGTTTTAAAAGAAGCGCCGCAAGCCGGGTTTTATCGCGTGCAACAAAACCAGCGCGCGTTTTGGCATGCGGTCAATTTCGATGCGCAGGAATCCGATCCCGCCAGTTTGCCGGTAGAAAATTTTACGGCGCGCCTCATTCGTCCGGATGATCAAGCCGAGGCGCAAAATAGCGTGGCCGGAATTTTTGGCGCAGGGGAAACGGCCGAGCGCGATGCGGAGAAACAACAAAAACTCTGGCGCTTCGGCCTGTGGGCATTGCTGATTTTGTTGCTGGGCGAGGTTTGGCTGGCAAATAAAACCCCGCGATGAGGCGCAAAGAGCAGAGCGCATGGCGCATAGCACATATTTTGAAAATCGCTATGCGCCATGCTTCATGCGCTATGTTCCTTGCTCTGTGCAAAAAATGAGTGATTATGAAAATGAATACTCTTTATAAGAATCTCGAAAACGAATTAACGCTTGGATTGCGGGCTTGGCAGCGCAGCCGTTTGCAACGCGGGCTGGCGATCTCGTTGCTGGGGTTGCTGTTTTTGTTTGGGCTGGTTTTTTTAGCAACACCAGCATTAAGCGCATTTCCGACGCTGTGGTGGATTTTGCTCGGCGCCGGCACGCTCGGTTGGTTGGGGTTGACCGCGCAGTATCTGATTTTGCCCTTGCGTCATCGCCCCAACTTAACCCAAATCGCGCGGCATATTGAAGAACAAAATCCGGATTTGGAAGATCGTCTTGCTACGGCGGTGGAGTTCGGGCGTAACGCGCCGGTATTTTCGGCAAAAGTAAAAAACGAAACGAATGAGCCACCGGCCAATCCCAATGCGTTGCTGCAGCGGCTCTTGCAGGATGCGATCAAGCACACCACGAAGATTGATTTTCCCCAACAGTTGGAAATTCGTTTTGCACGATGGTGGCGCACGCTCGCCGCCGTTGCCGCCGTGCTGACGATTGTCGCTTTCTTCGGTTGGAGCGGCGCATTGCGGCTGCGGCTGAATCAATTTTATACTACGGTAAAAAATGCGCCCAAAGTTTTATTGGGGTTGCAAGTTTCACCCGGTGATGCGCGCGTGCGGCTTGGCGAAACTGTGGAGATTGTGGCGCAAACGCCGGACGAAGCTGCAATAAAAGCTTCCATTTATTTAGCCACCGGCAAACAAGCGGCGCTGGCTGCCAACCGTGAGCTGCAAGCGGCATGGTCAGCAAATGAAATGGAAGCGACGACGACACTCGGGAAATTCTTGTATCGTTTTTTTGATGTGCGCGATACCGTGAAATATTATGTGCGCGTCGGCGCAGAGTTTTCGGCGATTTATACGATCATCCCGCTGGCCGTGCCGGAAGTGAATGACGTAAGGATCACCTATCATTTCCCGGCGGAAGTCGGGTTGCCCTCGCGGCGCGAAACTGGCAATGGTGATGTGTATGCGCCGGCGGGAACGCGCGTTGATCTGGAAATTCTCGCTTCACAACCTTTGGCTAAAGCCGAATGGCGGTTTGAAGAAAAACTCGTAAAGCCGATGCAGCTTGTCGCCGACACGTTGGCGCGCGTGACGTTTGCGGTGGAAAAAGATGGTTACTACATTGTGCAACTCACGAACGCTGACGGAATGAGTAATGCGCCGGTTGAATATTTTGTGCACCTCATGCCGGATGAAGCGCCGCAGATTACGCTGGAACGGCCCGGTCGCGATACGCGGCCAACGATGCTTGAAGAAGTGCCGATGGCGGCGCAAGTCAATGATGATTACGGATTAAAACGGTTCGAGTTGATTTATTCCATTAACGAGCACGCGCCGAAGCGGCAGGATTTGCTGGCAACGACCAAGCGCCAGCGCGATGGGGAGAATAGCCGGATGAACTATCATGCAGCCACGCAGCTTTTTCTGGAAGAACTCGGCGTGCAACCCGGCGATTTTATTTCTTATTATTACGAAGCCGGCGACGCCAAACAAAAATCTGAATCCGATCTTTATTTTTTAGAAGTGCGGCCGTTTGATGAAGAGTTTTATCGCGCCCTCAGTCAGGGCGGCGGGGGGGAAGGCTCGCCCGGGCTTGCCGTGTCGGAGAAGGAAATTATCACGGCGACGTGGAAACTTGAGCGCGCGCGACAAAGATTTTTGAATGAAGAATTAGAAAAAAGCAGCAAGGCCTTGGCAGAAACGCAGGCGGGCCTGCAAGAATCGGTCACGCGCATGATGGAAGCGGCAAAAATGCGCGGCGGTTTCGGCGACGATGCTGGAAAACTCCTCGAGTATCTTGAACAGGCGGTGGAAATGATGCAAGCTGCCGTGCTGCCGCTGCAAGATACTAAGCTCGCGGAGGCGTTGGATCCCGAACGGCGCGCTTATCAATTTTTACTGAAATTCGACGCTGAAATGCGGCGGCACGAGTTGGCGATGGGCGGTAACGGCAGCGCCAGTTTTGGCCAATTGCAAAGCAGCGAAGAATTTTCCCGGCTCTTTCAGGAAGAAATGAATAAGATTCAATCGAAATATGAAACGCTGCAAAATCAGCAGCAACAGCAGCAACAAGCGCAACTCAGCGAAGCGCAGCAAAAAGTGAAAGAACTGGCGCAACGGCAAGAACGGTTGAATGAATTGAATCGTATGTTGCAACGCGACAATCAATCCGCCGAGGAGAAGAAACGGCAGATCGAGCGTTTGCGCCGGCAGCAGGATGAGTTGAATCGCGAGACGCAAAATCTTGCGCGGCAAATGCAGCAGCTCGGCCAATCTTCCGGGGCCAATCAGCAATCGACGCAACAACTTGAAGAAACGTTGCGGCAGGCCGCGGATGATATGAAACGCACGACGGATAATTTGCGGCGCGATAATCTGGCGAACGCCGGCGCCGAGGGCAATCGCGCGCTCGATCGTCTGCGCCGGTTGGAAGAACAGTTGCAGCAACAGCGTTCCAATTCGTTGCGGGAAAACATGACGCAGTTGCGCGAAGAATTGCAGCGTCTTGCCGACGCCCAATCACAGTTGAGCGATGATCTGGAGCGGCAGGGCAGCGCTTCCGGCACGGAACAGAAATCGCGTTGGCGCGAGCGCCAGCAGGATTTGCAACGCCGCGCCGAACAAGCGCGTGAAAATTTACAAAAAACGCACCAGACGGCGGCGGCTGGCACGGGAGAGGGCGAAAGGGAAAATGCGCGTGAAAAACGCGAATTGGCGCAAGATCTCCGCAAGCTGACGCAGGAGTTTGATCAACGCAAAATTTCCGAGCGGATGACGGAAGCCGGCGACGCGATTCAGCAGGAACGCTTTGACGAGGCCGAACGCATGCAGCGCGAAACCGCACAAAATTTAAAACGGCTTGAAGCGAAACTCGGGGAGAGTCTGGCGCAATTGGCGGAGGCACCGGATGAAAAATTGGATGTGGCCCTGCAGGAAACGCAACGCCTGCGCCGTGAGTTGGAAGAAAGTTTGCGGGAGCGCGCGGAGGCGAATGCTTCCGGACAACAGGGGCAACCGAATGAAGGGCGCGGCGGCCAGCAAAATCAGAATCCGCAGTTGGCGCCGAATGGCGCGCCGGGAGGCGTCATGCCGTCCGATCAAAAATTGCGTCCGGAAGAAATGAACTGGTGGTCGGAAAAAACGTGGCAGGGCATTCGCGATTTGGAGAAGATCAATCCATTTTTGCGCGCCGATACTGCGCTGGCCGATGATTACAGCCGGCTCCTGCAAAACTATCGCGGCGTGGTGCGCTCGTTTCGCGGCGGCGATCCTTTGAAACGCGAGCAAATTGAAAAGCAATTGCTTGATCCGCTGCGCCGCTTCGAAGCGGAATTGGCGAACCGGCTCGCGGTACTGCAGAACCAACAACAAATTCTCACCGTGCGCGACGAGCCGGTGCCGCCGCAGTATCGCGAGATGGTGGACAAGTATTTTGAGACGTTGTCGAAGAAGAAATAATGTTGAGCGAGGCAGTCGGACTTGGGCGCGGAGATGTTTCTAACTTAGAAAATTTCCCTGCCCAAGCCCGATTTCACATTTTTCTTTGGAAAAAAACACCAAAAAGTTTATATTTGAGCGAGTGCAAAAGAAAGGGTTATCCGATGGAAGTACAAATTTCAGGAAAAGCGGCAGAGATTATCAGCGCTAAAGTAGCTTCTGGGATATACGCCGATGCGGCGGAGTTTATTTCAGATATTGTGCTGCGCGCGGATGAATTTGACCAGGTTAAGCTTGAAAAACTCCGCCGTGAACTGCAACTTGGCATCGATCAACTCAATCGTGGCGAAGGCGTTCCTCTTGATGCCGACAAGATAAACCGCGCGATTGATAGGAAACTTAAACACGCGCCATGATACCGAAAGCGATTATCTCTCCACAAGCCGAGGAAGATTTGAGCGACATTGGCGTGTATACGGAAAAACAATGGGGAAAACGTCAACGGAAAAAATACGTTGCCCAGTTAATCAACGGAATTCAGCGATTGGCCAAGAATCCGGCACTCGGGCGACAACGGGATGAGTTACCTCAAGCCCCGTATAGTTATCATGAGGGGCGGCATGTGATTTTCTATCGTCTAACTACTGAAAGCATCGAAGTCATCAGAGTCTTGTATGACGCAATGGATTTCCCAAGGCATTTCCAGCAGAACTGAGCTTGTGCTAAACAGCTTCGCACCGGCAGAAGTGATATAAAAAACTCGCCCCATTTCGCGGTTAGGCGAAGTCGGACTTGGTGTAGAATTTTTCTAAAATAGAAGCCTTGCCTGCTCGAGTCCGATTGCGTATTTTTCATCATTGATAGGAGGAAAGGTCATGCGAAAAGCTTTGATTCTCGTTACCGCGTTGCTGTTGGCTTCAACTTGTTTGCTATCCCAAGATTTTGCTCTGCAGCGCTTGGAAAAATCACCGCGCCATCATGAGTGGGTGACGGTGAAAAATGGCGAGCGTGTAGTGCATAGTTTTTTGGTTTTTCCGGAAGTCAAAAATAAAGCGACGGCAGTGGTGGTGATTCACGAGAATCGCGGCCTGACAGATTGGGTGCGCAGCGTAGCCGATCAACTGGCTGAAGCGGGTTACATTGCGATTGCGCCGGATCTGCTTTCAGGCATGGCCCCGAACGGCGGCAAGACAAGTGATTTTCCAAGCGGCGATGCCGCGCGCGAAGCGATTTCCAAAGTGACGCCGGAGCAAGCGAACGCAGATTTAAATGTGGTAGCGGATTATGTCGCGAAATTGCCCGCCGCCAATGGCAAAGTTGCGGTGGCCGGATTTTGCTGGGGCGGACGGCAGTCGTTTCGTTTCGCCACCTATCGGGCTGATTTGAAAGCGGCATTTGTGTTTTATGGCAGCGCCGCTGACAGCAGTGATATCGCCAAAATAAAATGCCCGGTTTATGGTTTTTACGGCGGTAACGATGCCCGCGTCAATGCCACCATTCCGAAAACCGCGGAACTAATGAAGCAAATGGACAAACGCTACGAGCCGGTGACTTATGAAGGCGCGGGCCACGGTTTCATGCGCGCCGGAGAAGAACCGAACGCGGAGGTGGCAAATAAAAAGGCGCGTGACGATGGTTGGGTGCGATGGAAGGCGCTGCTCAAGAAAATTTAAAGCTCGTAGTGCCGCCTTCAGGCGTTCATGCTCGGCTGCAAGTACGACGCCTGAAGGCGGCACTTCAAACATCTTTTTTTCATGTTCGATTTTCTTTTCAAATATAGCCCCGTTGTTTACGAGCAAGGCCAGTGGGTTTTCCGCGCGAGGCCGGCGTTCATCACGTTGGTGATACTCGTGGCGCTGGTCGTGGCGACGATTTGGTTTTTCTATCGAAGAACGACAATGCCGGTGCGCCCGGGGTGGCATTTTTTCCTCATCCTCTTGCGCGCGCTTGCCATTGCGGTGGTGGTGTTCTGTTTATTAGAACCGGTTCTCTCGGTTTCCACAGTCGTGCCGCGCAAAAGCAGCGTACTCGTTTTAGTCGATGATTCTGAAAGCATGTCGATTGCAGATGGCGCTTCCGGCAATCAACGCGAAACGCGTTTGCAGCAGGTGACGGGTTGGCTCGGCGAGGCAACGAATGAAAACAGCGCGCTGTCGCGCTTGCAAAAGAATTTTCGCGTCGAATCATTTCGCTTCAGTGCAGCGGTGGAGCCGTTGGCGCATGTGAAAGAGCTGCGCGGCAAAGGGCAGAGCACCAACCTTGCGGCGGCCTTGGAATTTGCGAGCAAACAAGCGCGACAGGATGCGTTGGCAGGCGTGGTTTTAATCACAGACGGCGTGGCTTCGACAGGCGCTGATCCTCTGCAAGTGAGCCGCGATCTCATCGGCTTGCAGGTTCCGGTTTTTACCATCGGCGCGGGCGCCAAAATCGCCAATGATCTGCAGGTGGCGAAAGTTGAAGCCACGCGCTCCGTTCTGGAAAAAACCAGGGTGGAGGTCGCGGCGATGATTCAAGCGCGCGGCCATGCCGGTGAAACCGTGGCGGTGGAGTTGCGCGATGGCGAGCGCATTGTGCAGCGTCAAACCGTGACACTCAACGAGCGCGGCGCGCGGGCTGCATTTCAATTCGCGCCGGATCGCAAAGGATTCACAAAATATACGGTGGCAGTGCCAGCCGTTCGCAACGAAGCGGTGACGGCGAACA
>CAYUVM010000118.1:0-10076 GCA_964447935.1 uncultured Cytophagia bacterium
TAACGACGCGAGCGTGAGTAGAGGCGTGACGTATATTTATCGTATTCGCGCCTACCGGGGCTCGACGCACTCGAGTTACAGCAATGAAGTGACTGCGTGTATCATCATACCTGCCGTGCCGAGCAACTTGACGGCGAACGTTACCGGCGCTTCGAGCATTTTGTTGAGTTGGAATGACAATTCCACGAATGAAGACGGATTTAAGATTGAGCGCAAAACGGGCGGCGGCAATTTTAGTGAAATTACCACTGTGAACAGCGGCGTTACCTCTTTCACTGACACCGGCGTGAGCACCGGGGTTTCGCCTGTTTATCGTATTCGCGCTTATCGGACGATTCTGCATTCGAATTATAGTAATGAAGCCACGGCGATCAACCCGGCGCCGAATGCGCCGAGCAATGTGGCTGCAAACGCCACCGGCACTTCGACGGTTTCGCTCAGTTGGAATGACAACGCCACGGATGAAGACGGGTTCAAAATCGAGCGCCGGACCAGCACCGGCAGCTTCGTTGAGATCGCGACGGCCGGCAAAAACGTTGCGACTTATAACGATAACGGTTTGAGCGCCGGCACAACATATACCTATCGTGTTCGCGCTTATAAGGCGGCAATCTTCTCGAACTATAGCAATGAAGTGGCGGTGACGACAACGGCGGGCAATGTGAATTTGGCGCGCAATAAACCCGTCGCCGCTTCCAGCACGGATATCGATCCGACCAAAATCGCCGAGAATACGGTGGACGGCAATCCGGATACCTATTGGCGCAGCGGCACCGTTAGCAGCGGCGCGCCCAGCGGATGGTTGCGCGTCGATTTGGGTACCACGACGACGGTTAGCAAAATAGTGGTGAACTGGAAAGAAAATTATTACGCGCAAACGTTGTCGATCCAGGTGTCGAGTAATAATTCGACGTGGACGGCTGTGCATGGAGCCACGGGCAGCCCCGGCGTGCAAACTTTTAATTTTGCACAAACTGCCGCGCGATATGTGCGACTCTACTTCACGAAAAATAACAAAAGCAACTACCGGATCAATGAGTTTGAAGTTTATGCCAGTTCCGGCGCGCCGGCGAAATTTAATGAGGAAGTATTCCTGCCCGAAACCGCGATTCCCGATGAAATGATTCTCGAGCAAAATTATCCGAATCCGTTTTCGGCGAGCGGCGCGAGCACTCAAATCAGCTTTAGCCTGTTGCAAGCGGCGCGCGTCACCATCAAAGTTTACACAGTTAACGGCGTCGAGATCGAAACGCTGGCCGCCGGGCCGTATCCCGCCGGCCGGCACACGGTTGCGTTCGCGCCGAAAAATTTGCCGAGTGGAAATTATTTTTACGTGCTGCAAGCCGGCGCGGCGCGGCGAATTCGGTGGCTGACGTTGTTGAAATAATGAATAGCATATTGCAAATAATCTGGTTGGCAATTTCATCCGGAGAATCCCGTATAAAGCCTTAACGCATTAGGATTTTTGATGCATAAAAAATTGGTTGTGACGGCGCTGACCGTCGGGCTGTTGGCAATCGCGGGTGTGTTGTCGTCAGTTCATGCGCAAGGCAAGCCGATGACGTTCTCGGCCTTTGGTGATATTCCTTATAGCAACAGCGAATATGCCTTGATACAGAAATATGCCGTCGATCATAATCTTTATAGCCCCTCGGCCTTTATCGTGCATATTGGCGATATGTTGACCGGTTCGTGTGATGAGAAAAAATATGCCGATATGGCGCAGGTTATGAAAGGGTTTAAGGTGCCGGCCTATTTTGTCGTTGGCGATAATGAGTATACCGACTGCGACAATCCCGTTCAGGCATTAGCCTATTGGAAAAAGTATTTTTTAAATTTCGAACAAAATTTTTGCGGCGCGCCGGTGGCGGAGCATCAAAATATCCGCAGCGAGAATTTTTCTTTTATGTGGAACGGCGTGTTGTTCGTTGGCATCAATCTGGTCGGCGCCAGCACGATCCATGACCAGAACGAATGGAATACCCGCATGCAGGATGATGCAAATTGGGTGAGCCAGCAATTTCAAGCCAAGGTTTCGCAGGTGCGGGCCGCGGTGATTTTCGCGCAGACCGGTAATCGTACCGATGTCGCTCCGTTTACCACGCAGTTTCGCGCGACGGCGGCGGCTTTTGCCAAGCCGGTTCTTTATATCCACGGCGATCTGCACTCATACAAATTTGATCAACCCTGGTCGGAAAAAAATATCGTGCGGATTCAAGTTCCTCTCGGCGCCGCGGAGCCGCCTTTGGAAGTAACCGTAACGATGAATAGCAATCCGCCAAGTGCATTCACCGTGAAGCGCAATCCGTGGGGCAGCACGCCGCTCAACATGCCGCCGTGCGTGAATGCCGGCCCGGATCAAACGATTGCCAGCACGGCGACGGCCACTTTGCATGGCGGCGTGACCGATGACGGTGATCCCGGCAGCAACGTGACCACAATGTGGAGCAGCGTCAGCGGGCCGGGGAGCGTGACGTTTGGCAACGCGCCGGCGCTCACAACCACAGCGAGTTTCAGTTTGTCGGGCACATACGTTCTGCAGTTGACGGCGAGCGATGGTCAGCTTGCAAAAAGCGACGAGGTGACAATTGTCGTGGAATCTGCCGGCCCGAAGTTGACTATCGGCGATGTGAGTATTAATGAAGGCAACGCAGGAACGAGCGCCGCGATTTTCACAGTGAGCTTGACGGAACCGAATGGACAACCGGCGGCGGTTGATTATCAAATAGTGAACGGCACAGCCAACAATAACGACGATTATGTGGCTAATCCTACCGCCGGAACTCTGGTTTTTGACGGCGCGACAACGCAAACGATTACGGTGATGATTAACGGCGATCTCGTCGATGAGCAGCAGGATGAAACGTTTTTCATCAACTTGTCCAATCCGACGAACGCTACTATCACCGACGCGCAGGGCCTCGGCACCATCCTCAACGATGACAAACCGGTGCCGCCGGCAGCGCCCAGTGATCTTTCCGGCGGGGCCAATAGCCCGACAATGATTACGCTGACGTGGACTGATCATGCGACAAACGAAGATGGTTTTAAAATCGAACGCAAAGTTGGCGGAATCTTTAATCAAATCGCCGTAGTCGGTGCAAATGTTTCTGCCTATGCCGATACCGGTTTGAGCAGCAACACTGCGTATATTTATCGTGTGCGGGCTTCCAATGTTGCAGGCCATTCGGTTTATTCAAATGAAGTTTCCGTTTCCACGCCGGGCGTGAGTACTTTGAGTGTGCATACGAATGGATCCGGTACCGTTGGGGTTGATCCCACCGCCAGTATTTATCTTAACGGCACGGTGGTTACATTAACCGCTACACCGGCTGCTGATTTTCGCTTTGGCGGTTGGAGCGGTGATTTGAGCGGATCGGATAATCCAGCAACGCTGACGATGAATCAGAATAAAACAGTGACCGCGAACTTCATTCGCGTAGTGACGGTGACAGCCAATACAATAGGTTCGGGAACAGTAACACTCGATCCCGCCGCGAGTTTTTACGATGCGGGCACCAACATAACCGTCACTGCGACGCCAGCGGCAGGATTTCGTTTTAGCGGCTGGGGTGGCGATTTGAGCGGTTCAACCAATCCCGCTGCCCTTTCATTAAATGATAACAAGATCATCACCGCGACATTCACGCGCGTGCTGACGTTGATGGCAAACACTGTGGGTTCTGGGACGGTGGTGGTTAGCCCCGCTGGCGGCAGTTATGATGAGAATACGACGGTAACATTGACCGCGACCGCCGCGCCGGGTTTTCAATTCAACGGTTGGAGTGGAGATCATGGTGGGCCCAACAATCCCGCCACCCTCATGATGGACACCGATAAGATTGTCACTGCGAATTTTGCGCCGCTGCCAATCGGGATTGCGCATCGCGAAACGCGAATCGGCGGCACCTCGAATTCTACGACGGTCACAACGCTGGGAAGTTTGGCTGGCGTTAATGGCAACTTTTATTTAGCGGCGATTTCGATGCGGCCCAAAGTGAGCGTGCTGGCAGTTTCCGGTTTGGGATTGAATTGGACTTTGGTGAAAGCAAAATGCGGCGGACGCAGCACCACAGCAATTGAAGTATGGATGGCGCAAGGCACCCCCAGCGGCGACGGTGCGGTGACGGCAACTTTTGCGACGCTGCCGAGCACCGCAGTGATTGCCGTGTCGCGATATTCTGGTGTGGCCGCAGTAAGTCCGATTGGTAATTTATTGGCCGGCAACCCAACCGGTTTGAATGCCGGCGGCGCCTGCACTGGCGGTGTTGATAACAGCGCGTATTCGTTTAACCTTGCCACCACGATGAATGGCGCGGTGATTTATGGTGCCGCGGCGATCAAAGGGGCATCGCATACGCCGGGGCAAGATTATATCGAGCGCGGCGAAGTGCTGCAAGCTGCCGGCACCAACACCAGCGGCGTCGCGGTGGAAGATAAAATTTTTGAGACGAGCGGAATTTTTTCCGTCAACGGCGCATTGAGCGCGGCAGCGGATTGGGCTTTGGTGGCTTTGGAAATGAAGCCGCAACAATATACGGTAACACTGAACAAAGTTGGTACCGGGACCATCGCGTTCGATACACCGAGCGGTGTTTACCGAACGGGAGCGACGGCAATCTTGACGGCAACCCCGGCAGCAGGGTTTCAGTTTAGCGGCTGGAGCGGTGATTTGACGGGAGCAACGAATCCGGCGACTTTGCTCATGGATGCCAATAAGAATGTGACCGCTAACTTTACCGCGCTGGCGACACCGCGAACTTTGACAGTGAATACGGCTGGTTCCGGCAGTGTGGCGACGAACCCGGGGCACGGTTTTTATGATTATGGTGCGACGGTAACGTTAACCGCGACCGCAGCGCCGGGTTTTCAGTTCAACGGTTGGAGTGGGGATCATGGTGGGGCTAACAATCCCGCCACCCTCATGATGGACACCGATAAGATTGTCACTGCGAATTTTGCGCCGCTGCCAATCGGGATTGCGCATCGCGAAACGCGAATCGGCGGCACCTCGAATTCTACGACGGTCACAACGCTGGGAAGTTTGGCTGGCGTTAATGGCAACTTTTATTTAGCGGCGATTTCGATGCGGCCCAAAGTGAGCGTGCTGGCAGTTTCCGGTTTGGGATTGAATTGGACTTTGGTGAAAGCAAAATGCGGCGGACGCAGCACCACAGCAATTGAAGTATGGATGGCGCAAGGCACCCCCAGCGGCGACGGTGCGGTGACGGCAACTTTTGCGACGCTGCCGAGCACCGCAGTGATTGCCGTGTCGCGATATTCTGGTGTGGCCGCAGTAAGTCCGATTGGTAATTTATTGGCCGGCAACCCAACCGGTTTGAATGCCGGCGGCGCCTGCACTGGCGGTGTTGATAACAGCGCGTATTCGTTTAACCTTGCCACCACGATGAATGGCGCGGTGATTTATGGTGCCGCGGCGATCAAAGGGGCATCGCATACGCCGGGGCAAGATTATATCGAGCGCGGCGAAGTGCTGCAAGCTGCCGGCACCAACACCAGCGGCGTCGCGGTGGAAGATAAAATTTTTGAGACGAGCGGAATTTTTTCCGTCAACGGCGCATTGAGCGCGGCAGCGGATTGGGCTTTGGTGGCTTTGGAAATGAAGCCGCAACAATATACGGTAACACTGAACAAAGTTGGTACCGGGACCATCGCGTTCGATACGCCGGGCGGTGTTTATCGAACGGGAGCGACGGCAACCTTGACGGCGACCCCGGCAGCAGGTTTTCAGTTCAGCGACTGGAGCGGTGATTTGTCAGGAGCAACGAATCCGGCGACTTTGCTCATGGATGTCAATAAGAATGTGACCGCCACCTTTACTGCTATACCACCGCCGCGAATTTTAACAGTGAATATGACTGGTTCCGGTAGTGTGGCGGTGAATCCGATGCATGACTTTTATGATGATGGCTCCACCGTGACATTAACGGCGACGCCGGCGGCAGGATTTCAATTCAGCGGTTGGAACGGTGATTTAAGCGATATGGTCAATCCTTCGACGCTGACCATGAATGCCGATAAGAACGTGACGGCAACCTTTACCGTTTTGCCCCCTACACAACATACTTTGACCGTGACCCAACTGGGTTCCGGTCATGTATCTTTGAATCCGCCGGGAGGTGTTTATACCGAGGGCACCGTGGTGACATTGACTCCGCTTGGTGATGCCGGATTTCAATTTAGCGGATGGAGCGGTGACTTAACCGGTTCGCTGCATCCGGCAACGCTTACGATGAGTGCGAATAAAACCGTGAATGCGATATTCAGCGCGTCTAATATAAATTTGGCCAAACACCGTCCGATTACCGCTTCCAGCACTTACTCCGGCAAACCACCGGAAGATGCCGTTGATAGTACTGCCAGCACTTACTGGCGTAGCGCGACCACCAGCAAAGCCGTTTGGCTGCGCGTGGATTTGGGCGCGTCTGTGATGGTGGGACGGATAACGATCAATTGGTATAAAAGCTACTACGCCAAAGACTATGAGATACAGATTTCCAACAATGATGTGAATTGGCAGCGCGTGGTCAGCGCCACCGGTAAAAGCGGCGTACAAACGTTTAATTTTGCGCCGCAAACCACGAAATATGTGCGGCTTTATTTTACCAAAAGCAATTCGAGCAGTTATCGGGTGGCTGAGTTTGAAGCTTATCTCGGCGTAGCCGCAACGTCGAAACGCCGCAGTGAAGAGATGACGGAGGCGGCTACGCCGGATAAATATTTATTGCAACAAAATTATCCGAATCCCTTTAACCCCAGCACCAGAATTAGCTTCGATTTGCCACAGGCCGTGCGTGTTACGATCAAAGCTTACACGATCAACGGCGCAGAAGTCGCGACCATTGTGGATGATTATTATGTCGCCGGCAATCATATCGTTTTGTTCAAGCCGAAAAATTTGCCAAGCGGCGCCTACTTCTATGTGATGCAAGCCGGTGACGCGCGGCAAGTGCGCCGGTTTACATTCGTGAAATGATTTACGGCCATAGGCGAAATATTGGCGCCTGGCTAGAGATGCAATGTGGATTCCGCAATCATTGAGACCATTTATGAAAATTCCGCGACACCGAATAGCGACTATCGGAAGTTTTATTTTTCTTCTAACCCTGGCCGGTGTGAGTTCGCGGGGTCAGGCGCAAGGCCGGCAAGTTATTTTCTCGGTTACGGGCGATGTTCCTTACAGCTCAGGTGAAGTCAAAACGCTTAAAAAGCAAATCGAAAATCATAACAAATACAGCCCCGCGGCGTTTTTGGTGCACGTCGGCGATATTCTGAGCGGCGGTGCGCCGTGTAACGAGTCTGTCTATTCGCAGGTGGCGGGTATATTGAAAGGTCTCGCGGTGCCGGCTTACATCGTTCCCGGCGACAACGAAACGCTTGATTGTAAAAGCGCTTCGTCTGGAATGAATTTTTTTCTGAAACACTTTCAAGAAATGGAGCAAAGCTCTTGTAATGCGCCCGTCACCGAACGCCAGAGCGGGCGCCCGGAAAATTGGGCGTTCACGCTCGATGGCGTGCTGTTCATTGGCATCGATCTCGTTTACAGCGCCAAAGGCATTGAAAAGCAGGCGGCAGAATGGGTGCAACAACAGATGGAAGCCAAAGGCGTGCAGGTTCGCGCTGCAGCGGTGTTCGCTCATTTTGATCCAAATGTGAACTCATCGTTTTCCAAACCGTTTCGTAGCGCCGCCAAAACCTTTGGCAAACCGGTGCTTTTTGCGCATGGACACGGCCATTCCTGGAGCACCAGTTTTCCCTTTCCCGAAAAAAATATTTTTCGCATGCAGGTTGATATGGGCGGCTCGGAAGACCCCGTGCAGGTGACGGTGACGATGGACGTAAGCGCTCCGGCAAAAACGTTTCTCCTGAAACGCAAACCGTGGTCGGGCAAAATTCCGGTCACGCAGCCGCCTTGCGTCAATGCCGGCGCTGACCAGACGATTGCCGCCGCGGCCACGCTGCAAGGCAGTGTCAGCAATGCGGTCGGCGACTTCACCACGGTTTGGAGCCAGGAAAGCGGGCCGGCCGCAGCGATGTTTGGCAATGCCAATGCGCTGACCACCACGGTGAATTTTAGCGCCCCGGGCACGTACATGCTGCGCCTCACCGCAGAGTCTGGCGCCTTGCGAAAAAGTGACGAGGTGAAAATCGTCGCCAATGGCGGCGTCAATAACTATTCTTTAACCGCCAACACCGCCGGCTCCGGCCAGGTTGCTTTGAATCCAACCGGCGGCATTTATGTTGCGGGCAAGGTTGTGACAATGACGGCAACCCCGACGGTTGGGTTTCAGTTCAGTGGATGGAGCGGAGATTTGAATGACTTGAGCAATCCAATTACCCTCGCAATGAATGGCAACAAAACGGTGACGGCGACCTTCACGGCATTGCCGCCATCGCAACATACTTTGATGGTGAACAAAGTCGGTTCGGGAAGCGTTGCGCTCAATCCTGCCGGTTCAAACGGCGCTTATCCTGCCGGCACCGTGGTGACATTGACGGCGGCATCGGCCACTGGATTTAAATTCAGTGGTTGGAGCGGCGATTTGAGTGGTACGACCAATCCGATTACCCTCACGATGAACGGCAACAAAACGGTGATGGCGACCTTCACGCCGTTGTCAGCAGGGCAATATAATTTGAGCGTGAACAAAACCGGTTCCGGGAGTGTCGCGATTAATCCCGCCAGCGCCAGCGGCGTTTATGACAAGAACACCGTGGTGACATTGACGGCGACGCCGGCAGACGGATTTCAATTTGATCGTTGGAGCGACTATTTGAGCGGTTCGTTCAATAATCCGGCGACGATTACGATGGATGCTCATAAAACCGTCACCGCAATTTTTGCGCCGCTTGTGGTTCACGAGCAAACCAAGAGTGGCAGCGTTTCCAATTCTGCCACCGTGACCACCACCGGCAAACTTACGGCAGCCAATGGAAATCTTTATTTAGCGGCCATTTCGATGCGGCCGAAAACCGCAGTGGCTTCCATATCGGGCCTCGGCTTGACTTGGAAATTAGTGCGGGCAAAATGCTCGGGCCGCAACACCACCGCGATTGAGGTGTGGATGGCGCAAGGCACGCCAACCGGTGACACCGAAGTGACGGCGACATTTGCCACCGTCCCGAACACTGCGGTCATTGCGGTGTCGCGTTATTCCAATGTTGCCGCGGTGAACCCGCTCGGCAATATTATCGCCGGCAATACGAACGGGATGAATACGAACGGGGTGTGTTCCGACGGGGTCGATCAAGAGTCGTACTCTTTTATTCTCACAGCGACGAAGAATGGGGCGATGGTTTATGAAGCTGTTGCTGCAAAAGCAATGGCGCATACACCAGGCGCCGGCTACCTCAAGCGCGGCGTGGCGCAAGTCGTTGCCGGTTTGAACACGAGCAGCGTGGCGGTCGCCGACAAGGCGGTTGTCTCGCCCGCCATTTTTTCTGTCGACGGTGTTTTCAGCGGCGTGACCGATTGGGCTATTGTCGCTTTGGAAATCAAGCCGGCCGTGGTCGCGCCGGCCAATGCAGAAATTTTAGCGAAGCAGCAAGAACAGTTAATTGAGTCAACAGCGGCGCTGCCGAGCGAGTTGGTGTTGCACCAAAATTATCCCAATCCGTTTAATCCGAGCACGCAGATTGGTTTCAGCTTGCCAAAAGCATCGCCGGTCAATATCAAAGTGTACAATCTAAATGGCGTCGAGGTTGCCACCGTGGTTGATGACAATTTTTCCGCTGGCACCCACGCGGTGACGTTTCAACCGCAGCAGTTGTCCAGCGGCACTTATTTTTATGTGATGCAAGCCGGGACGGTCCGGCAAGTGCGCCGGCTTATGTTGGTTAAGTAATCGCAGCAGTGTTCAGTACATTGAAACTGAAATATCTGCGGTGCAATAAACCCGGTTTATTTTTACAACGCGAAGCCGCGATGATTTCGTGTTTTATGGTTAGAAAAATTAATGATGGATGAGACGTTAGAATTTTTTTCTGATTTTGAGTGCATGAGCAATTAAACAGAAGTGGAGTGAGGCGAGAGCACAAAAATAATTATTCGCAGT